>JBDTAI010000468.1:0-8609 GCA_039924685.1 Ktedonobacterales bacterium | reverse complement strand
GCTATCTGGCGGTGACGGCCACTCTCTCGCAATACATCGGCCTGCAAAGTGTTGGCGCGCTGGATCGTGTTGCGGTCGGAGTTCTGGAGTTTGCGGCGATGCTGTGTTTCGTCGCGGCGATCTGGTTGCGCATGCAGGCGCGCAAGTCAGCGGCTGGCGAAGGGGCGCTCTATCAGGCCGCGCAGCCAATGGCCGCCGCAGCGCCACAGATGGCCAGACCGGCCCAACCAGCAGCGAGGATGCCGCATTCGTCCTATAACTCGCCGCCCAACGAGCCGCGCCGTATGCCGATGCCGCCCGATCAGCCGCACGTGCCGCCCATGCCGCAGATGCAGCAATCATCCCAGGCGCCGCAACCGGCTCAAACGCCTCAATCAGCGGCGCCGCCGACGGGAGCGACATGGCGGGCGCCGCAGCCGATGCCACCTGCCCCAGGCGCCAGTAGTGGCCTGGGATCGAGTGCGCCGATGAGCGCTCCCATGTGGAATCGGCCAGCGCCGCCAAGCCAGGCGCCCCAACGTCAGGGCAATGCGCCAATCTGGCCAGCGGAGAACAATCTGCCAGACCCATCAGGGTTCCCAGGACCACAGGGACCACAGGGTCCACAAGAGCCACTGGGGCCGCCCAATCAACTTCGTCAGCAGCCACCGTTGCGGCAGCCGGGCGCCGATGGCAGTGATGGCCTGAACAACGCTTCAGGCGAACGCTGGCCGCGCCGGTCGTAGCTGGTAAAGAGTATGTCATCGAAACAGACCAGGAGCGCATCGCAGACGCATTCGCAGCGCGCGACGCGGCGCCATCACCCTGCATCCGCGAGCGGCGCTGCTCGTGAACGGCGTCGGCAGCGCGAACAGGCGTCCGACGCACAGCGGCGCGAGCAGCCAGCGAACGCGGTGAATGACGCCGCCAGCCAGGGGGCGTCGGCGCAGCGGCTGGCGTGGTCGCTGCTCTGGGTGGCGCTTACCGTCGAGGCATTCCTGCTGGGACTGCTGGTGGCGGCGCCGCTGGGTGGCGTGACGTTCACCATCTCGCCGCTCGCGCGCCAGTGGCCCTGGCTGCTGGCGCCCGCACGGCTGCTCTTCGGTGATGCGCCTGTGAGCGCAAGCATCGCGCCGGAGCAAGGCTGGGCGCAGTTGGCGCTCTTTGCCGTGCTGCTGGTAGGCGCCACCTGCGCGGCGACGCTTGCCCCATTGATCGCGCTCCGCGATGGTGGCCATGCGGTTCGGCTCGCGCTGTCGGATCGGCGGCTGCTGGCGCTGGCGCTGGGCGCCGCGCTGGTTCTGGGCGTCACGCTGGTGTTGCTGCCTGCGCTGCCCTCCGACGACCTCTTCAGCTACATCCTCTACGGGCGCATCAGTGTAATCCACCACGCCAACCCACTGATCGCCACGCCCTCGGACTTCCCGAACGATCCCTTCCTGCATCTGGTGTTCTGGCGCGACACGCGCTCGGTGTATGGTCCTGTCTGGCTGCTGCTCTCCGGTGGATTGGCGCTGCTGGCCGACGTTTTTGGGGGCAGCCTCTTCACCTATACGCTGCTCTTCAAACTGCTGGGGCTGGCGGCGCATCTGCTCAACGCCTGGCTGATCTGGCTGATTCTGGGGCGTCTGAGCGGCGCCACACCTGCCCGTCGGCTTGCCGGGACGCTGTTCTATGCCTGGAATCCCCTGTGCGTACTGGAGTTCTGCGCCAGCGCGCACAATGACGCCGTGATGTTGACCTTGCTGCTGCTGGGCATCTATCTGCTGCTGCGCGATCACGAGGTGTGGGCGCTGGTAGCGTTCGCCGCCTCGATCTCCACCAAATACGTGCCGCTGGCGCTGCTGCCGTTCTACTTCGTCTACGTGGCGCGGCGGCTGGCGGCTCAAAATGTCGGCTGGCGGCGCATTGGCCTGGCGCTGGCTTGGCGGGTAGGGTTGTTGGCGCTGACACTGATCGCGCTGACGGCGCCCTACTGGTCAGGGCCGCAGACGGTGGAATCGCTGCTCTATTCGCCGCCTGCCCAGCAACTCAACAACTCGCTGCTCGAAGCGATCCAGTGGCCATTGCGCTGGCTGGCGCAGGGCGCATTTGGCATGGGCGCAGCGGCGGCGCGCGCGCTGGTGGATACGACACTCAAGGCGCTGGCGTTGCTGCTCTTTGGGCTACTCTGGCTCTACGAGTTCCGCCGTACACGCACACTGACGGGAACAGTGCAGGCGTGGGGATGGGCGCTGGTGTGGTATGCGCTGGTGGCAAGCGGCTGGTTCTGGCCGTGGTATGTCACCTGGGCGCTGGCGGTGGTGGCGCTGCTGCCTTGGAGCCGGTTGAGTGTGGCGACAGCGTTGCTGGCGGGCGGCTCCCTCACGCTCTATGCCTTCCTGCCGCTCCACTCATCGCCGGTCTATGGCTATCGCTCCATCATAGCGTTTGGCCCCGCGCTGGCCTATCTGCTGTGGCAGGTGTGGCGCTCACGGACCGAACTACGCGCCGAATTCGCCGGTCTCCTGCAATCGTTACGCGCGTGGATGGTCCATCGCCTGCCATTTGCCCACGAATCGCCGCTCTAAGTCAGCCGACGCCGAAGTATAACGAACCTCTCTCGCCACATATACGTAAGCATGGGCAGGGGTGAAGTGATGGCCGCCATTGCAAGGGGTGGATCGGCGTATGAGCGAGAGCAGGCGGGCGTTCTGTTTGCTGCTGCATGGCTTCAATGGTGAACCGCTGGATATGCGTGAACTCGAGGGCGAGTTGTGCGCCGCTGGCTTTGCTGCGCGCACACTGCTGCTGCCGGGTCATGGCACGACTGCCCGCGACTTCGCCGCCCATGGCTGGGACGACTGGTTGGCTGAGGTGCGTGCCGAAACGCAACGGGCGCTGGCGAGCTATGAGCGCGTATTTGTGATCGGCCACTCGCTAGGCGCGGCGCTGACGCTGGCGGTGGCCGCGACGGAGCCGGATGTGGCGGGCATTGTGGCGCTCTGCCCACCGACGCGACTCAATCCGCATCTGGGTGTGCTGGTGCGCCATCTGCAAAACATGGTCCCATATATCCCTTCATGGGGCGAAGATGTGCGGGATCGCTGGGGCGCGCGACGCTATGCACGTAGCGCCTACCGCTGGACCGCACTCAAGACGGTTCATAGTCTGTATGAGGCGCTGCCAGAGTTACGCGCTTTGCTGCCATCGGTGCGCTGCCCTGCGCTGATCATTGCCGCCCGCCACGATCACGTCGTCCCCGCCCGTGACGCCGAAGAAACATACCGGCTGATTGGCTCCGAGCAGAAAGAACTGCTGATTCTGGAACGATCCTTTCATGCCGTGACAAAGGATGTCGAGCGGCATGTCGTCTTCGCCCGCACACTGGCCTTCTGCCAGCGCGAATCAGCCCCACGTCAGCGGCGTATGCTATGATGAGATGCATGAGCAGGTCGGTCCGCGGGTGATCGCGCTGCATGGAGCGATACGCGTGAGCGGGCTGTATGACTCGGCGAGATGATCCAGGTGAGATGATCCAATGGATGGTAGTGGCATAAGCCTGTTGGTAGGTATCGTGGTGGGTGCGCTTGCCACACTTGCCATCGCCTGGCCGCGACTGCGGCTGGCCGTCTTGCGCCAACACCGCGCCGAGAACCGGCTGGCCACACTCCGCCGCACACTCGATGCCGAGCGGGAGGAGGCGTCCCGCGCGCGCGCAATGCTCAACGCCATCCTCGAAACCTATCCCCGACCGGTGATCATCACCGACCGCGAGAGGCGCGTGTTGTTCGCCAACCCTGCCGCACTGGCTGTCGTGCGGCTGCCAGGTGAGCAGGTGATCGGACGGCGCGCCGCCACCATCATCCAGGACTATGACACCACGCGAATGCTGCTCGATGCTTCGCGCACCAACACGCCACAGGAGGGCGCCTTTGAGCGCGCCACCACCGGCCAGACCTGGCGCGTGGTCGTCACCCCCATCGCAGTCGAAAGCGAGGTGAGCGCCATTGCGGTGAGCGACGCGAACACAGTGAATGGCTCCATCCCGTCAGCAGCATCAGCCGTGTCAACATACACCGCCCCCGCCAGCGGCCCACGCCCACAACCAACCCATCTGATCCTGACCATCGAAGACCTGACGGAACTGCGGCGACTTGAAATGGTGCGGCGCGACTTCGTGGCACATGTCTCGCACGAACTGCGCACACCGCTAGCTGCGGTCAAGCTGCTCTCCGAGACACTGGTGAACGCGCTCGACCGCGATCCTGCCAGCGCGCGGGACTTTGCCCGGCGCATCACAGCCGAGACCGATCACCTGTCGCAGATGGTAGCTGAACTGCTGGAATTGTCGCGCATCGAATCGGGCAAAATCCAGCTCGATCAGGAGCCGACCGACATAGCCGCAGTAATCGAGGCGGTGATCGAGCGCATGCAGCCGCTGGCGCAACAATCGGGAATCACCCTGCGCGCCGAGGATACCGAGGCGTTGCCCGCTGCGCTGGCGGATGGTGAGCGCGTGGGCGAGGCGCTGGTCAACCTGATCCACAACGGCCTCAAATACACGCCCGCAGGGGGCAGCGTCACCGTTTCGGCCTCCGCCGTCGGCGCCGATGCGCTAGCCGCACTGCCGCCCGCTTTCCCTGGCGCGGTGTCTTCTCTCACTCCTGCCGATCAGGCATCACTGGCGCCTGGCGCCGCATGTATGCTGGTGGTGTGCGTGCGTGATAGCGGTGTGGGCATCAGCGAGGACGATCTGCCGCGTGTCTTCGAGCGGTTCTTCAAGGTGGATCGCGCGCGCACCCGTACCCCAGCGCGTGAGGGCGATGACCATCACGGGGCTGTTGATGCCGATGCCGTTCCAGCGCAGACACAGGCCGCCGCTGGCACCGGATTGGGGCTGGCGATCACGCGCCACCTGATCGAACTGCATGGCGGTCGTATCTGGGCCGAGAGCCGCCTGGGGATGGGCAGCGCCTTCTGTTTTACGCTGCCCCTCGCGCCCCTTGCCAACACAGCGGGCCAACATCCTACATAACATGAGTTCTGGATCGCCTGATGGCTCCAACCGAGCGACGCTGCGCTGAGATTGGGAAATCGCTGGCGTGGGTGGTCAGGCGTCGTCAGTGGGCGAGGCGGTGAGTGCGCGGGCGCGTTGCTCGGCGTCGCGGGCTTCATCGTCGCGGCCCAGAGCGCGTAGCACATTGATGGCGTTGTTCCACGCCATCAGATACGTCGCGTCGAGTGTTAACGCCTGCTGGCAGGCCGCCAGCGCCTCATCGTAGCGCGCCAGCAAGGCCAGCGCGCCCCCTTTGTTGCTCCACGCCGCCACATACCCCGGATCAATCGCCAGTGCGTGGTTACAGGCCGCCACAGCGTCTTCAAAGCGACCCAGCCGTGCCAGCGTGCTTCCCTTGCGATTCCAGGTGAAGGCGGAGTCATTGTCGAGCGCCAGCGCGCGATCACAGGACGCCAGCGCCTCATCATAGCGTTGCAGATGGAAGAGCGCATTGGCCTTGCTAGCCCAGGCAGGGGCAAAGTCGGCGTTGAGCGCCAGCGCGCGATCATAGGCGGCCAGCGCCTCATCATAGCGTTGTAGCCGCGCCAATACCAGCCCTTTGTTGCGCCAGTAGTCGCTGGCGTTGGGGTCGCGGGCCAGCGCCGCCTCATAGGCCGCCAGCGCCTCGATATAATGTTGCAAACCGGCCAGCGCGACAGCTTTGTTATTCCAGGCGAAAGGCGAATTGGGATCGAGCGTCAGCGCCTGATCGCAGGCGGTCAAGGCTTCCTCATAGTGGCCCAATTGCACGAGCGCGTTGCCCTTGCTGGCCCACGCCAGCGCAAAATCCGGATCGAGTGTCAGCGTCTGGTCGAAGGCGCCAAGCGCCTCGGCATACTGACCGGTCTGCGTGAAGCTGAAGCCCAGGTTGAACCACGCCACCGGCGATCTTGGCGTCAATGTCAACGCCTGCTGAAAGAGCGTCAGCGCCTCGTCGTGCCTGCTATGCCCCTGCAATGTCACGCCCCGCGCCACCAGCTCGTCGGCCTCACGCTCGTGCGCCGTCTGGGTGGGCGGCTCGATGGCGAGCACTGGCGGACGCGGCGGCGCCACGGTGGAATCTACAATGACGGGTCCGGTATCGCTGGTTGCCGTCTGCGCGTGTACGGCCCGCATCGGTCCCGTCATGCCGGTCGCAACATAGGCGCCGAACATGCTGGCAAAACCACCGGACGGCTGCTCGTAGCTGCGGCGCTGGCCCTGGTTGCCCTGCCGCTGTTGTTGCGGATTTTGCGGTTGTCCCTGATAGGGCTGCTGTGGGGCAGCGAAGGGCGGCGCCGTATGATAGTTTGGCGGCGGAGTCGGCCCTGTGTAGGGATTCGACGGTGGGTTAGACGTTGCGCTGGTGATGGGACGTGATGCCGAATTGGGCGTGTGGGAGTGCGTCGGCTGTGAGGGTTGCGAGGCGCGTGGGGCGCGCGTCACGAACGCCTGCGAGAGCGCATACACCGTGCGCTGGATCGCCTCTGGGCGCGAATAGAGCCGCACGCCAGTGACACCGAGCGCTTGAAAATCCTTGAAAAAGAGATGCAGCGCCGTATCGTCGAGGGGTTGCGCCAGCACCGGATAGAAGATACGTGTGGGGTCACGGCGAATATAGGCAGCCGCCCAGGCGCACTCCACATAGACGCGCCCCGACTGCACAGCCGCTGGCGAGAGCACGACGATAAAGGCTGTTCGCGTGCGCACCTCATGCTCGATGGCGGTCATCAGCTGACCCGGCATATCAGCGCCATCGTGCCGCCAGACATCCGCTCCTGCTGTGCGCAGCGTCGCTGTCAGGTCACGACAGAAATCGTCGTCCTCAGGGGTATGGCAGATGAAAACACGCGGTGGATACATGCCGACGCCAACTCCTTAACGGAAACGGACGAAGCCCTCGCCACATTTTTGCCCGGTTGCCTGAAAAACAGCCAGCAGATACTTCTCCATAGCGATGATACAACACCTGTCCACTCTCTACCGAGAGCGACAGGACAAACGGCAGCCCGCATCGCCGCGAATCTGCAAAAAGAACCGCCCTTCCGCCGTAACCGCATCGGACTGCAGTTACGGCGGAAGGGCGGCAGCGTTGCGTCGTACTGACAGGTTGACGGCTTGTATACAATACGAAAGGCAAAACGATGTAGCGGCGTGCAGGCTAATGTGGGGATGGTGTGGGCAAAATGGCGGGCAAACTACGGTATTTCTACAGATTGGCGATGATTCCGGTGATGATTGCGCTCATAGCTGCTATCTTCACATCCGTTTCCCTTTGGCATACGGCGCCACGCAGTTTTAGCGACAACCCTATTCAACAGGAGAACGCCAAACCTGGCTCCTACAACTGGCAGATCACCAAGCCTGCGCTCAAGGGCCAGATTGAAGCCTACACCAGCGCCGATAGTCTGGCGCCTGGGCAATCGCTCACCCTTTATGTCAGCGACAATAGTTCTGACGCTTTTACCATCGATCTCTATCGGCTGGGTTACTACGGCGGCCTGGGCGCCCGCGAGGTGTATCAGGCGCAGCATGTGCCGGGCATTCCGCAGGGCTACTATCAAAGCACCAACGGCAGCCCCACCGGCTCGGAGCCAGGCTCGCCCACAGGGTGTCGCACCTGCACACTCGATGCGACTACCCATGAGGTCAAGGCCAACTGGAGCGCAAATACTCCACTTGATACCATCACTTTCGGGTCGGATTGGGTGAGTGGTGTCTACTTCATTCGTGTGACCGAAGAAAGTACGTTCACGCAGTGGAGCCTTCCTGTGGTGCTGCGCGACGACACCGCGAACGCGGACGCCATCATGGCGCTCCCCTTCAACACCTATCAGGCGTATAACTACTGGGGCGGCGCTTCGCTCTACAACGATTTCACATCAAGCCCGCTCGCCGTCGGCCATGCCTACCAGGTCTCGTATGATCGACCATATGCGGAGTATAGCGGCGCGCAGTTTCTCTTCATGTGGACCTACCAGATGGTGAAGTTCATGGAGGGTGAGGGAATTGACGTGCGCTACACCACTGACAATGCGCTCGACAAGGGCTATACCACTCTCGCCAACTATAAGGCGTTCGTCGTC
The DNA here is from genome assembly GCA_039924685.1 of Ktedonobacterales bacterium. Taxonomy (GTDB): domain Bacteria; phylum Chloroflexota; class Ktedonobacteria; order Ktedonobacterales; family JADMIN01; genus JBDTAI01. The sequence goes on along the minus strand of JBDTAI010000468.1, from coordinate 527 downwards.
GCCGGACATAGCGAATACTGGTCATATAACATGCGGCAGGCGTTGGAAAACGCCATTGCCATCAATAAGATGAGCGTCGGCTTTTTCGCTGCCAATGATATCTACTGGCAGGTACGCATGCCTGATGATCGCACTGTCGTCTGTTACAAAGATGAGTATCCTACTACGATCAACGATCCGTATGATAACGGTCAGCCAGATGCCTATTTGACGACGACGCTCTGGCGCTTGAATCCTGTCAACAAACCGGAAGACCATGTACTCAAGGCGATGTACGGACGTAACGCAGAGAGCGAGGGAACATCAGGCGGTCCACAGCAAGATATGGATCTGGTCAATACCCAGACATCCTGGGCCTTCTCGAATACCGGGATTGGCGCCGGAACAGTCGTACATGGTATCCTGGGGCCAGAGACCGATACGGCCTATCCAACTGATGGAAGCTGGGGACCGGACGACAATATCACATTTCTGGCGCAATCGCCCTATAAGAATGCCGATGGGGTACACTGGACCGTGTACTCAAC
>JBDTAI010000467.1:0-3329 GCA_039924685.1 Ktedonobacterales bacterium | reverse complement strand
TCGGTAATCCGAGACGAGATTGGGCGCGGATAGCCAGGGGCGCTTGAAGGTCAGCAGCTTGAGGTCACGAAACAAACGGACGGACTCGGCAAAACGAGAGCGATAACGTCGTGTCCCGTTTGGCTGGGGAATCTCGTGCAGTAGCGCGCGATCCAGCAGCGCATCGAACACCGTATCCACCGGCGCATCTGAGCCTAACGCAGCTGCGAGCAGGCGCTCGATCTCATCTTCGGCGAAGCTGCCATCCACATAGCCCCAGCGGAGCGAGATCAGTTCCACCTGCTCGATGGTATCAAGCGCACGATCAAGCGCATCGTCATCATTGTTCATCGCGCCTGCCCTCTGAGGGAGATGCGGATGCTGTCTTCCAGGTGATTCTCATGCAGCCACGCGATCACAGTGCTTGTCAACTGTCGGAAAGTCGCGGAGCCAGTGTTGGCGGCCTGAAGGAATTCGCGCACCTCCGCAGAAAGGCCTTCGCTTGGCAGTTTCGTCAAGAGCGCGTCAAGCTCAGCGCCAATGGCGTTCACCCGACCTATGTCGGCTGAGGATTGGGGCAGGATGTTCCGCAACCGTGACGCTTCCTGGTTGAGTCGCATGATCTCCTGGATGTGTGAAGCAAAACCCGGCACAGCGTTCAGCGTTTGCAATCGGTCCGGCTCCGGCGTCGGCAACACGCCATCTACATACGCCACCCAGGCGGCGCGTAGCGCCTCTCGTGCCTCATTAGGCGCCTTCGTGAGTGGTTGCCAGAATCTAAATCGCAGATCGCTAGGTGCGCTTTCGTCAGCGGAGAGCAAAGTTTGCGGGTCGGCCTGATAGCGGGTGGCGATCTCACGAGCAAGTTTCGCCAACGCATGCCACCTGGCGGTGTCGAGCGAAATCACGACGCCATGCTGACGCAGCAGTTGGGCAGTTCGCGCCAGCTCTGCTAGTTCCTGCGCAGGCTTTTGTAGCAGGGTTGCGCGTGTTGTATAGGCCTTGGCGTTTGTAGCCGTCACCTGCAACTGGCGCAGCTCACCGATGTCTGCGGTCAGGTGATCAAACTGCGCAATCAGCATGCGTCGCCTCCCAGTTCCTGAAACGCGCGCTCCAGCGTGGCTAGTGAGTCGTTGATCATTTGGCGGTCACTTGCCAGTTTCTCGCCCCCGTTTGCTACCAAGGTGGCGCGATTCGTCGCCACCGCCGCCTCTACCTCGGCGTTTAGCGCATCCGCAGCGGCAAAGAAGGCTGTCGCGGCCTCCATCGCTGCGCTCGTGCGGTTTGATGCAAGCATTGGTAACGCCGAGACAGGGGTTGGCTTCTCGCGCAACTGTTGGGTCGCCTGAATAGCAGCGTCCAGTTGAACCCGCTTGAACTCGTTCAGCGTTTCACGGAACCTGGTGAGCGCGCCTCGGTTGACCTCAATCCCCTGGCCCTCGATCTGGTTGAGCAGCTTCTCCGCCGATGTGACCACTTGAAGGCGTGTCGTCTGTTCATCCATGTACTGGCGTGTCTGGTCCAGCCACCGCACACGTCGCTCGTACTCGACAGTGGCGGCGAGCGTGAGCTGCTCCCCGATGCGCCTGTGCAGTTTCGCCACCGCTAGATATGGATCGCGCAGGTCAGTGTCGTTGGTCGCCGGTGGCGTCACCTCCCAGCGGCGCATGATGCGTTTCAGCGGAGGCAACAGCTTCGACGGATCGAGCATTTTCCCCACCCGGCCACCCTTGGCGGCGAAGGCCAGCGCCTCCAGTATCTCGCGTGCAGACTCTTGCCGTTTCTGTATTTCGGCATACAGCGCACGCCATTCCTTGCTGGTTTGTTCAGGCGCCAGGTCGGGTAACGGCTCGAAGATCGCGTTCAGCGCATCGGTGGATGTCACCCGTGCTCCGGCGAGCCGCCCACTCATCGCGGCGCCCACCGCCAGCGTCTCGACCGCCGCGCTGATGGCATCCCACTTGCCGGTACCAGCGGTGGGCCAGCGGCGGAAGGCGTCGAGCAGCCAGGTAGACCAGCGCGAGAGGCATTCACCCAGCGCAGCGAGGCCCTCAAAGGCGTCGGGGAAGTCCCATGCCTTACGCAGCTGAAACTGCCGTAACGCTTCCAGCGCGATGGCCGTCTGCCGCAGTTCATCGTCGTCATCGTCGTCATCGGCGTTGAGTGGAAGTGTGAGTATCACACCGGACAACGCCGATTGGGTCCGCTGGCGGCGGAAGATGATGTTGCGTCTGCGAAATGGTATATTGGCGGAGCCATCGGGTTGCATAAAGCGTATTCGTTCAAAGCCAGCAGCATCCCAATCGATTGCTTCCAGCAGCGCTGCATAGAGTGCGTCACGGAGCCATGTCGCCGTGTCTTCTGGCATGGCCTCGCCCTGCGCCCAGCGGCGAATAGCATGGATGTCTGGGTGGAGAGGCTCGGCGCGTTCAGGTGGCGTAGCGATAGGTGGAGTGATAGGCTGCGCTGCAAGGGAGGAGTCAATGACGGGAGCCACCGTGGTGAGGAATCCCGCAGTGGCTCCCTGGGCATAGGCGCGCACGACGGCTGGCTGTCGCTCAACTGTCTGCTCCAAGACGGGTGGTTGCAGCGCGAACGCCTCGTAGAGTTCGGTGGGCACGTTGATAGGCTTCCCAGGTATACCCCACAATTCCAGGGTGGCGCGTTGCCGTGGGAAGTTTACGGGGTCCTGGCGGTTGAGGCGATCTTCGGTAGCGGGGGTGAGCTGCGAGCCACCCATCATGGCCAACAGTCGCTCATCCGGGAACTCCCCAGACACCAACTCCTGGCGATGTGCGCCCATTACCTCAGCCAGTACGTTTTTGATCAACCTGCGGGGATTGAAGCGTTCGCGGATGTTGCGGTCTTGGCGCTCAGCCATCGTGTTGAGCGCCGCTTCATTGAAAGGATACAAGCCAACGCCATGCGCCTCGCCAAAACTGCGATGGCACTCCTCACGGAATTGGCACGAATCGCATTGGTTGGGCGCGGCGCGCGACGCGCTCGGCGTATCGACCGCGCTACGCTCCACGTACCAGTCGTGTAGGTGGCGCTCATCCAGTCGCACCGCGTTGAGATAGCGCGCGGCGAAGGTGGTGACGCTCTGTGGGCCAAGCACAGCAAACTCACCGCTTGTCGGCAGGTCCATATCGATGAGGAAGTCCATCCGGCTCTTCACGGTGTCGGGGAGCCGCTCATAATAGCCACTGGTGACGGCCATCGCCCAGCGCAACTCACAGAGCGCATTTGGTCCCTCGCCGGGAGCCTCGATCAGCGCCTGAAGCAACGCTGTATCCACGCCCTGTAGGGTGGCGAAATCCTCGATCAGCAAGATCAGTGTCTGCCCCAAC
>JBDTAI010000466.1:0-6453 GCA_039924685.1 Ktedonobacterales bacterium | reverse complement strand
GCACACTGGAGGAGCGTATAGACCAGTTGATCGAGCAGAAGCGCGATCTGGCGGAGCAGGTGATCGGCGCAGGCGAGAGCTGGCTCACAGAACTCTCCACTGGGCAGTTACGCGACCTCTTCAGCTTGCGCGTGGATGCGCTGGCCGAGTAGGAGCGCGCGGATCACTGGCCTTGAAAGCCCATCGCATGCAGCGAATCAGATAACAGGGAGGCGGATATATGGCGCGAACTGTGCGCAAGCCATCGGAGTATGCGCGGTCGTGGTGGGCGCGGCGCTGGCTCGAACCGCTCGATGAGCTTGGTGAGTCGTTTGCGCCGCAGGTGCGCAACGGACGCAGCCTGGCACAGAGCGGCATGGTGAAGTCGACAGTGCGCGCGGGTGGCGCCGATGCCGAGGTCCGCGATACCTCATGGAATCCGCGCACGCACCAGCCACGACTGGTGGTGGAAACGTTTCTGCCGCAGACCTGGGATGAAGTGATCACGGCGCTGGGCGGCGAGGCGCTGATGGTGGCGCGGCTCTTTGCGGGTGAGGCGACGCCTGAGCTTGAAGAGGTGTTCATGCGGGCAGGGGTCAGCCTCTTGCCCACGCGACATGGTGAGGTTCGCTCATCGTGCACCTGCGCCGACTATCAACACCCCTGCAAGCATGTCGTCGCACTCTACTATGCCATCGCCAACGATCTCGAACACAACCCGTTGCTGCTCTTCACGCTGCGTGGTCGCCCGGCGGAACAGGTGGCTCAGGCGGTGCGCTCACGCTGGGCGGCGGAACTGGCCGGGAGTGAGCCGTCTACTGGCATGCCCGCTACAGCGGCTCCTGACGCCGCTGCTCCTGATGAGGGTGACAAGATTGACGCCCAATCGGCGTCGTTGCAGGGCACAGGCGAGGCCGAGGAAGCGCATACGCCACTACGCGCCCACAATTTCTTCACGCCAGGCGCCGCGCTCGACGACTTTGCCATCTCTGCCGAGGGGCCACCGATGGAAGGCGCCACACTCAAACGCCTGGGTCAGCCGCCCTTTGCCGCCGAACACGAACAGGTGGAGGCGATCCTGGCGCCCATCTATGAACTGGTGACACAGAAGGCGCTTCAAGCCTTCGCTACCAGTGCCCGCAAGCGTAAAAAGAAGTGAGGAACCATGCGCGTTGGAACGTGTGAGGCGAAACTGGGCCGGATGAGTTATGGCTGGCTCGAGGCGTTCAGCCACTTCGATGGCACACCGGAGCGGCTGCCGGTCGTGATCGCCTGTGGGCGGCAGGATGGCCCGTGTCTGTGGGTGACGGGTAATATCCACGGCGATGAGTATGTTGGGCTGCTGGCCGTGCAGAACGGCGTCACGCAGGGACTGGCGAAACGGCTGCGCGACCTGCATGGCACAGTGGTGGCGATCCCTTCGCTCAACCCCGCCGGGCTGCGGGTAGGACGCCGCCAGCCGTATTACGATCCCACCACCGATCCCAACCGCACCTTCCCCGACGCCGACGCTAGCGTAACAGCCACCGAATCTGACGACGACGACGAGCGGCCCACCCCCTACACAGCTGTGAGCGAGCAGTTCTTTGCGGCGCTACGCGCATCGGCGACCTATCTGATTGATCTGCATGCGATGGATATTCAAGCAACGCCATTTACCATCCGCGATCATGTGCTCTATCGCGGCGAAGAGCAGCGCGCAGCCGCCGAGCAACTTTCACGGCAGCTCGATGGGCTGGCGCGGGCGTTCGGCATACCCATCGTCAATGAATACACTGCGAAGAAGTATCTGAAGCAGAAACTGCACCGCTCGACGGCAGGCGCGGCGCTGCATGTAGCGGGCATCCCCGCCATCACGCCGGAACTTGGCATGGGCGGCGATGTGGAGCCGCTGGCGTTGCGGGCGGGCGTTGCAGGCATCCACAATGCGCTGGTGTGGGCGCAGATGCTGCCGGACGATCCGATTGCAGTTGACTGGATTCCGCAGCCTGACCTCGGCTATTCCGTGCGCCGTGAGCCGCATCCGCGCGCCCCGCTGGCGGGCATCGTTCACAAGCGTGTGCGCCCTGGCGAGATCGTGCGGGCTGGCGATGTGGTGGCAGACCTGCGCGACATCTGGGGGCGTCCATTGGGAGATGACAATGGCCAACTGCGGGCCGAGAAAGACGGCTGGGTGTTGAGCATGCGTTCGGGCATCGGCGTCTATCCCCAGCAGGCAATCATGGACCTCGCCGTGCGCGATGACGATCCACTGGTCGAGCCGTGGCCCGAGGCGTAAGACTCCTACGCTGCCTTGAGAGGTGAGGTCACGACTTGTAGGGCATCACGCTGAAGGTGGCGAGCCTCTGCAAATCGGGGTAGAGTTGCAGAATACCTTCCTGTGAGGAGTTCGCGCCAGTTCCACCCTGATAGGCGTTGGTGGTGACACTGATCAGATCGTTGATCAAGGTTAAGGTGGATGGCTGCGCCAATTGTGTGGCATTCATCTTGACCAATTGCACGGCATCGTTCCGCGCCTGGTCCAGGTCGCGCTTGACAACATCAAGCGCGGTGCTAATCTTGGTCGCCTGCGAGCGTTGATATGAGGTGGAACCAGGAGCATTGAGCACGCCATTGAGGTGGAGCGAGATATGATAGAGGTAGCCAGGCAGCGCCTGATGCAACGGATCGAACTCCAGCAGGCCAATCTGCGCAATCTGTGGTGAGGCATAGACTGGCGTACCCGCTGGCACATCCTGGCCGACCTCGTCGATCCCATCCAGATGGTCCAGCAGAGAAACGATGTCTCGATAGAGCGGGCTAAAACGCTGGCTGCTCCAGTTGCTTTTGGCGTTCAATGCCAATTGCCGCACTTCTTTGGTAACCCTGAGCGTCCAGATATTCAAGCCACCGTGCAATCCATGCGCCTCCAGGGTTGGATCGCTTACCAGCAGGTGGCGCAGGTGATCGAGCAGGATGTTGGCGGGCTTGATGTCGCGGTGAATCGCGCCCTGCCGGTGCGCATAATCGAGCGCCAGACTCATCGGCGTCAACAGGTGCAGCACGGCGGCTGGCGACGGAAACTCCCGCTTGCGCGACGTGGTGGCGATATACTGCGCCAGCGTCTGTCCCTGCACATACTCCATCACCATATAGGCGGTGATAGTGTCAGTAGGCGTTGGGCTGCTGGCGCCCTCCACACTGCCCACATGATCTCGCGCAGCGCTGCCCTCAGCGGTATAGAAGTCGTAGATTTGCACAATATTGGAGTGACGAAGGGCGGCGATCACCTGCGCCTCGCGGGTGAAGCGTGCGATGAAATCTGGGTCCGCGGCGAGATTCGCGTGCATGAACTTGATGGCGACGGTGCGGCGCAACTGCGTATCAAAGGCTTTCCATACCTCAGCCATCCCTCCCCGGCCCAATGGCTCCTGAAGGTCATACTTGCCGAGGCGCTGTGGAACGCGTTGTGTCATCCCTGTTTGTCCTTGCGTTGCAGAAAGACGCCGATCACGATCATCAGCGCGATGCTGATCGCCGCCAGCGCCCCCCAGGAGAGCAGCAGGCGATGCAGCGCGTCGGACTGCGTGTAGATTGAGTAGAGCGTTCCATGATAGGATGGGTCTGAGCCGAAGAGATGATCGCCGTCAACCGTGTCGGAGTGCAGACCGATGGAGGTTCCTAGCGCCGTCATCGCCCAGCGCGACGGAAATACCACTGCGATAATCTGCGACCCCCAATCTTTCAGCGGGATGATCGCCCCCGAAAAGATGACCTGTGGCAGTAGAATAATCGGCACGAAGCTTATGGCGCGGTCGGCGTTGGGCGCAATCGCCGAGATCGTCAGCCCGATCATCAGTCCGGCCAGTGAGGTCAGCGCAAGCGTGATATAGACTTCGAGCAGCGGCGACAAGACCACCCCCTGCTGAAGCGGCTCCCCCAGTTGTACCACAAGCACAAACACGGCGCTCTGGAAGAGACAGAGCAGCCCCAGCACCGCAATCTTCGAGAACATATAAGGCAGGATGCCCAGATTGACGGCGCGCTCACGCCGGTAGATTGGCGCCTCTTTGACGAACTCGCGTGTGCCATTGATACAGCCAAACAGGATCGTGGCGAACGCCATGATGAACAGCGCCTGCTGCGCGTTCGATCCCGGTCCCGGTAGCAAAAAGTTCTGAAGCGCCGCATTGATCCCGCCATGCTGCTGTGCATAGACCTGACCATTCGGGTTGGTCTTCAGGAATGCTATCACCGCCTGGCAGTTGACCGATATGCTGTGTTGCGCCTGGGGCAGCGCTAGCGGACCCGACGGCGTGATCACCTGCGTGCGGCAGTTGGTGAGTTGATCGGCGTTGAAGATGCCCGCGCCAATCTGGAAACGCAGCATCACCACCAACAACAGCGCGATGATCGGCGCCTGCAAGAGCAGGATCAGCAGGTTCCCCCGGTCGTTCCTGAGCAGTTCGAGGTAGCGCAGCGAGAGCAGCCAGAACTGCGACAGGCTACCACTGCGTTTGGCGCTCTCACGCGGCTTCGTCATTGGCTGTGTCGCGCTGATGGGCGGAGCAGGCGTCAGCGCCCGCGCAATCGTCGCGTCGGCCGCGCCGGTTCCCCTGCCCAGCGGCGTAATTACATACTGCTGGTACTCAGGCGAGGAGCGGAAGCGCGTCGCGGCATCGGCGGGAACACCGGGATTTTCCTCGGTCGGCTCCAGACTGCTATAGATCTCGGCGAAGTCGGCTTTGCCAAAGTACGTTTTGGCCTGCTCAGGCGGCCCGAAGTAGGCCAGTCGCCCGCCAGCGCAGAGAAAGCAGACGTAATCGCATGAGTTGATGTTGTTGGTGGCGTGCGTCACCAACACAATCGTGTGGCCACGGTCGGCGAGCTTGCGCAGCAGAAACATCATCTTGCGGTCGAGGCCGGGGTCCAGCCCGGAGGTCGGCTCGTCGAGGAAGAAGATGCTGGGATTCGCCAGCAGTTCCAGCGCAATCGAGACACGCTTGCGCTGCCCGCCGGAGAGCTTCTTGACCAGCAACGTGCGCCGCTGGGTCAGTTCCACCTCATCCAGCACCTCGGCGATGCGCTGCTCGATCTGCTCGTCGGTGAAGTCGCCGGGTAGCCGCAGTTTGGCCGCGTAGTAGAGCGCGCGTTCCACCGTCAGATCGCGGTGAACGATGTCGTCCTGCGGCACATAGCCAAGCTGTGTGCTGTAGGCGGCCAGATTCCTGTAGTAGTCCTGGCCGTTATAGAGCACCTCACCCTGCTGCGCTGGACGCAGACCGTTGAGCGCGTCGAGCAGCGTTGACTTGCCCGCGCCTGAGCCGCCCACCAGCGCCACAAACGCGCGCGGCGGAATGGCAAGCGTGATGTCGTCGAGCAGTGTCACATCGTTGGAGCCAGACTTCTTCAGGTGCAGGGCGTCAATGCGAATGAAATTGCTTTCGTCGTATTGGGTAAGCTGGTTGCCCTCATAGACGAGCCGATAGGGGCCGATGCGTATATCATCGCCGGTCTTGAGCAATTGGGTGGCGACAGCCGCGCCGTTGACATAGACGTGGTTGGCGCTGTGCAGGTCAGTGATACGATACGTCGCCCCTTCGCGGGTGAGCCGCGCATGGTGGGCCGAGACCTGCGGATGGGCTAGCACGACATCGTTCTCAGACGAGCGCCCTATAGTCAGCGCAGGCGCACGCAAGGCGATGGGCGCCAGCGGCGTCAGTTCCGCCTGTGACATGCTGACGCCATCGGAATAGGCGAGGGTGATCAGCGTGCCGTTCTCATCGCCGATGCGGAAGAAATCGCCATTGGCCAGCGTTTTGGTGAAACGTTCATCGCCCGCAATCTTGTGCCCCTGATAGAGCAGTCCATTGAGAGTCTTGGGCCGGTCGGGATTGGGGTGAATCAGCACATAACTGTTTCCCTGGCGGACAATGCGCAGGTGCAGGCCGGAGACGATGCGATCAGCAAGCACAATGTCGTTGCTGGCGTCGCGCCCGATATTCGTGACAGGTTTGGTCAAGGCATAGGAATGTCGTTCGCCACTGGTGTTGCTCGTTACCTCCAGTGTGGGGATGCCCCTTGCGGTGAGCGGGGCAAGTTGTGTGGCGTCGGCGCGCATAGTGTCATCAGACAGGGGCCTCTCCACCTGGGCCACTGTCGCAGCGACGCCAGATGGCTGCGTCGCCACCTGGGTTGCTGCGTCGGTTGCGACCTTTGGCTGGCCACTGGCTACCGATTGCCCAGAGGCCGCGGGCGCAGGCGCCTCTGTGACGCGAGCCACCTTGACGGTACGGATTTCTGACATCGGCGGCTCATCGGGTTCGTCATGGACTGGTTCGTCATCCGCCGCGGTGAGAAAGACAAACGAAGTCGTATCGCCCAGATTGACGATAGCGCCATTGTCAAGCCGCGCCTGCGGCACGCGGCGGCGGTCCACGCGGATGAAGCTGCTCTGTGAGCGGTTCTCGATCCACCAGCCATCGGGCTTGAATT
>JBDTAI010000465.1:0-2861 GCA_039924685.1 Ktedonobacterales bacterium | reverse complement strand
GCGACGGTGGAGGATGCGCGTGGGCGTGGGATTGGGCGCTTGCTGACGCGGCATGGGTTAGCATGGGCGACGAACGCCGACTATGAGGTGTGCCTCACCGACTGGCGCACCACCAACCTGCTCGCCTCACGCTTCTGGCCGCGCCGAGGCTTTCGGCCCGCCGTCGTGCGCCTTGTGCGCCGTCTGGATGAGCGTATTGTCTGGGCGCAGGGGTGAGCATGCCACGCGGGCTGTGCTACACTCTGGGGTGAGGGCATAGCAGGGGCATGATCGTTTGCGTGGCCTGTTGTCATACACTCGTCGTCGCAGACGTTTTGCAACGGCGCAGTGAGAACATACACAGCAACAGTGAGAGCATACAAGGATACAAGGATACAACGCGATGCCTACACCGCCTGAATCTACACCATCCTCACCAGCATCGGCTGATACGTCTGACCGTGAGACGCCACCCGATACCACACCCAGCCGACGCATGCCACGCCCCAACCAGCTTCAGGGGAACGATCCCGCTGCTCGTATGCGCGCCTGGCGTGATGTGGTGGAGGAGCAGCTTGCCGAGGCGCGGGAACGCGGCGCCTTCGACAATCTGCCGGGTAATGGCAAGCCGCTACGCCTCGACACCAACCTCTATGCAGGCGACAAGGCGCTTGCCTATAGCATCCTGAAGAACAACAACGTCGCGCCGCCGGAGATCGAGCGCGGCCATGAGGTGGACGACGACCTGAAACGCGCCGAGGAGCCACTACGCTTGCTGCGCCATCGCCTTGTGACGTTGCGCGCGCGTGGCAAGGCAGTTTTTGCCAGCGACCGCCGCGCCTACAACATCCTGCGCGACAACACACTGCAACGCTACGCCGGGGACCTGCGCGCCATCAACAGCAAAATCCTCAGCCTCAACATCATCGCGCCGCCCGCGCTGCACCGCCGCAGCATTGACGTTGACGCGCGCATCCAGGCATTCGAGGACGAGTTCCCGCGCATGGTGGAGTGAGGCGCCAGGCCGCTCTCGTCTGGGAAATGCCCGAGCACAGAGGGGACGGGGACTGAAGTCCTTTTAGGTCTCCAGCCTGCGCAGGCGGGCTTCGTGGCCTGCAAGGCCCAGAGGCACGGGTTTACCCGCTGGCCGTGGCGGCGTAAAGGAGGGGAGCGTCTATGGAATCGAACGGAACACCGGGCGCACAGGGGCCAGTCCTGCGCCGCGCGCCGGGCCATCATCCGGGGCTGCTGACCGATATGTATCATCCCGATGCGGCGTATGTCAGTTGGGTGGCCGGGCGCAACGGGCTGGCCACCTTCGACCTCTATACTCGCTCCGCGCCCTTCGGTGGCGCCTATCTGCTGGTGGCCGGACTCGAAGCCGCGCTGGAGTTCGTGCAGTCCTTCCGCTACAGCGAGGCGGAACTGGCGTTTCTGGCGCATATCCGCGACTACGACGCCACCTTCCTCGATGAGTTGGCAACCTTGCGCTTCACTGGCGACATCGCCGCGCTGCCAGAGGGCAGCATCGCCTTCCCCAATGAGCCGCTGCTGCGCGTGACTGCTCCCTTCCGTGAGGCGCTTTTGATGGAGGCGGGGCTGCTTCAGGCAATCAATCTGGCGACGCTGATCGCCACGAAGGCGGCGCGCATTGTCTGGGCAGCGGATCAGCGCCGTGTCTCGGAGTTCGCCTTTCGCCGCGCGCAGAATCCGCTGGTGGTGGCGCGCTCGTCGTTCATCGGTGGCTGCTCCTCAACCTCGCTGCTGGCCGCCGCCTTCGAGTATCGCCTGCTGGCGACCGGAACCGTTCCCCACGCGCTGATCCAGCTCTTCCCCGATGAAGAGGCCGCTTTCACCGCCGTCGCTGAGTCGTTCAACCGCTATACGCTGCTGCTCGATACGTATGATCCGCGCCACGCCATACACACCGCCATCGCCGTCGCCCAGCGCACGCAGGATCGCCTGGGGCACACGCTGGCAGCCGTGCGGCTGGACAGCGGCGATCTGGTGGCGGATAGCCGCTATGTGCGCGAGCAACTGCGACAGGCGGATATGGCGCAGGTGCGCATCCTGGCCAGCGGCGACCTCGATGAATTCGAGATCGTGGACCTGCTGGCGGCGGGCGCAGAGGTGGACGCCTTTGGCGTGGGGACGGCGCTGGGCGTGGGCGCGGGCAATGTAGCGCAGGGCGTGAATGGCGCGACGCTGGGTGGTGTCTACAAAGAGGTGTGGTATGTGGAGGATGACGGCGCAGGAACCGCCAAGCTGAAGCTGGCGGGCGCCAAGACCACCTGGCCGGGCCGCAAAGAACTCTATCGTCATCCGCGCTGGGAGGAGGATGTGATCGCGCTGGAGAGCGAACCTGCGCCGACTGGCTACCAGCGGTTGCTGCGTCCGGTGATGCGGCAGGGGCGCATCATCCCCGGCAGTCTGCCGCCGCTCTCGGAGGTGTGGGAGCTGGCGCAGGCCAACCTGCGCGCCCTGCCCGATCCCTATCACGAGTTGAAGGCGTCCCAGCCGTATCCGGTGCGCTCCAGCGCGGCGCTGCAAGCGTTGCAGACCGAGGCGATCCAGTCGCTACACGCGCAGCAAACAGCACAAGCGGCGCCAGCAGTGGATGGGCAGGCGGGCGAGGATCATCAGCATCAGCGGCAAACCAGACGCGCCAGCCACAACAGCAGCGCGCTGCCTATGCCCGACGGTGTGGTAGAGGGCATCGAGGGGTGAACTGCGCCAGATTTTGCCACAATTGGGCGCGGTTCCATCAAAAACTGGGGGTTGCAAGCAAAGAGAAAGGCCCGTACTGTGGTGAGGGTATGTGTACTTCACCAGAGGGGGCTTAAGATGCAGTGTAGCGTATCAGTGACGATTGAGCTAGACCC
>JBDTAI010000464.1:0-5377 GCA_039924685.1 Ktedonobacterales bacterium | reverse complement strand
CGGAGACTTTCTATTCGGCACTGCCACCGGCATCGACGATTCCGGCCGACTTCTCGTGGACGATACCCCCGTCGGTGACTCGCCGCGGGGCTCGGTTCATGCTGTCGCAGCAGGCGACATTACTCATCTGAGGTATGAATGACACATGCCTAAGCAAGGTCAGGATGGCGAACGCATCGTCGCACGGTTGCGGCCGCACGGTCGCGCCCTGTTCTGGCCATCCGTCGTGTTTATCGCCGTCATCGGTGCGGCGGGTTATTTTCAGGGAAGTTTCCCGCTTGCTTGGGAGAACGCACTCGTGCCGGTAGCCGCAGCTCTTGTGGTTGTTCTGCTCTGGCTTCTACCGCTCCTGTCTTGGTTGGGTAAGCGCTACATCATCACCACCAGGCGGATCATCCTGCGGCGCGAACATGCCAGGTTTGCGGGCCGCCGTGGTACTAACCGCATCAGCGGCTACGGCAGCCTCGGCCGTGGTGGCAAGGTTGGCTGGTGACAGCGCCCTGGCGCCAGGGATGTTGGGGGTTTCGGTAGCCACGACGGGCGCTCCTCTCATTGCGTCAACTGCGTAGGAGTGCCGACTGGTCAGTATGTTTATAAGCGCCTGTGCGACGCATTTGCATACTCTCTAGTCGGTATATGAATGATACCGAGAGATGATGGTGTTGTCAAGGGCTGTTTTGGCGTGTTTGGGTGAGTTTGGAGGATTTCCGATCAATAGCGCTAATTTAGCGCTATTGATATGAATGATATGAAGCGCATCTGTCGAATTGGCGATGTCTCATACGTAGGTAGTGTGCAAGGGAGATCGTCTTCTTGCATGTCATCCGCCACCGGCTGACCAGAATGGCCGACAGGGCAGGCTGTGACCGCGGCAGAAAGGGTATGTAACGACCATGACACCTCCAACCACACCGATGAAGTATCTGCTGCTGATCTATGATGATCAGTCAGCCTATGCCACGCTCGATGAGCAGGCGGCAGGCGAGGTGTACGCTGGACACATGCGATTCGCCGCTGCGGCGGGCAAGCGTATGGTTGACGGCGCCGAATTGCGCCCAACGACGACCGCCACCACGGTGCGGATGCGCAATGGCGAGCGATTGATCACCGATGGCCCCTTTGCCGAGACAAAAGAGCAACTCGGTGGGTACTATATGGTGGAGTGCGCCGATCTCGATGAGGCGATTGCGCTGGCGGCGCTGATCCCTGTGGTGTCAGGATGCGTCGAGGTTCGCCCCATTGTGCAGCGCGACGAGGGTGGCAATGAGTTGTAGGGTGTGAGAGCGGAGGCGGCGCGCATGGTGCTGGAGGGTATCGCGGCTGGATCACAGAATGGGTCCATCGAGCCGACACGCCGCCTGATCGCCGAGGTCTTTCGCCAGGATGCCGGGCAGGCAATCGCCACACTGATTGGCCAGACCGGCAGCTTCGATCTGGCTGAGGATGCGCTGCAAGATGCGTTGGTGACGGCGCTTGAACGCTGGCCCGTCGAGGGCGTTCCCCCACGGCCTGCCGCCTGGCTGATGACCACCGCTCGCCGCAAGGCGATTGACCGTTTGCGGCGCAATGCGACGCTTGCCAACAAGCAGGAGCAACTCACCGTGCTGGTGCGGCTGGAACAGCAGGAGCGAGAGGCGGCCTCGGCGCCTGAAGACTGGATGGACGCGATGCGCGATGAGATTCCCGATGACCGGCTGAAGCTGCTGTTCACCTGTTGCCATCCCGCGCTGGAGATGGAGGCGCGCGTCGCCCTGACGCTGCATACGCTGGGTGGACTCACCACCCCTGAGATCGCCGCTGCGTTTCTTGTTCCCACGCCGACGATGGCGCAACGTCTGACCCGCGCCAAGCGCAAGATACGCGAGGCGCGCATCCCCTATCGCACGCCGCCGCTCGATCTACTGCCTGAGCGGCTTCCGGCGCTGCTGGCGGTACTCTATCTGATCTTCAATGCGGGCTACACGGCGCCAACCGGCGCGCAGTTGCAGCGCCGCGATCTCTGTGATGAAGCGATCCGGCTGGCGCGCATTCTGGTGGGAGTATCGGCGCGCGAAGAACTGGATCGGGCGGCGCAGGCGGAGGCACAAGGGGTCTTGGCGCTGATGCTGTTGCACCATTCACGCCGCGATGCGCGGCTGCGTTCTGATGGCGCATTGCTACTGCTGGGGGAGCAGGATCGCGCCACCTGGAACCAGCATAACATCCGCGAAGGGTCGGCGCTGGTGGAACAGGCGTTGCGCTTGCGGCGTCCTGGTCCCTATCAGGTGCAAGCGGCGATTGCCGCCGTGCATGCGCAGGCGATGCGCGCCGAAGAGACCGACTGGTCGCAGATCGCCGCGCTTTATGGAGTGCTGGCTTCCATGACCTGCTCGCCGGTGGTGGAACTGAATCGCGCAGTCGCCGTGGCGATGGCGGATGGTTCGCTGGCGGGGCTGGCGATGCTGCATTCGGCGTCGCTGGCCGAGCCGCTGGCGAACTATCATCTCTACCACGCTGCCCGCGCCGACCTCTTGCGCCGCAGCGGACAGCATGGTGAGGCATTGCAGGCATATCAACAGGCGCTCGATCTTTGCCAGAACGCCGTCGAGCGCGCCTTCCTCACGCACCGCATTGCGGAACTGAGCGCTGTCGGCGGCGATGGTGTTTGACAATTCCATGAGGTGCCGGATCGCAGTGGGTGGTTCGTGACCTGATGGTGTTTGACTTGTTGAGTAGGTAGTCCCACCGGATGAGCGCGATGGCGGAGCGAGTTCGTGGCCTGAAGGCTACGGCTCATCCTGAAGGGCATGCTCACCAGCACCTGAGCAGATGTCAAAGAACATAAGGCCAGGTGTACTCCCAGCGGGCGAACGACGTGGTACCTGATCATAGTGTTCAATGGCATAAAGGACGGAGCACGGATGAACAGCGGACTTCAGTCCGCTGCTCTCGTGGTGATCAATGATTACATCTTGGTGATCTGGTCGAACTCTGCCTGGCTGAGTTTGAGGCTTGCCGCCGCGATGTTCTCTGTGAGGTGCTGCACGCTCGATGTGCCTGGGATCGGCAGAATCACTGGTGAGCGTTGCAGCAGCCAGGCAATCGCCACCTGCATCGGCGTCGCTGCATGGCTTTCGGCGATCTGCGCCAGCGGGCCAGCGGGGTGCGACACGTCGCCTGACGCCAGCGGAAACCAGGGCAGGAAGGCCAATCCGTCGCGCTCGCAAACCTCCAGCACATTCTCAGAGGCGCGGTCGGTGACGTTGTAGCGATTCTGCACCGAGACGATGGGAACGATGCTGCGCGCCTGCGCCAACTGTTCCACCGTCACGTTGCTCAGACCGATGTGGCGAATCTTGCCCGCCTTTTGCAACTCCGCCAGTGTCCTCACCGACACTTCGAAAGGCACGTTGGGATCTGGGCGGTGGAACTGGTAGAGGTCAATCCTGTCGAGTTTTAGCCGCTTCAGGCTGCCATCGAGCGCCGCACGCAGATGCTCCGGGCGTCCGTCGGTCGGCCACTGACCGGGACCAGTGCGTGTCAGGCCGCCCTTGGTGGCGATCACCAGATTTTGCGGATAGGGATAGAGCGCCTCGGCGATCAGTTCCTCGCTGACGTTGGGGCCATAGGCGTCGGCGGTGTCAATCAGTGTCACGCCGAGGTCGAGTGCGCGGCGTAGCACGGCTCGCGCCTCATCCGGGTCGCGTGCCGGTCCCCAGACACCGTCGCCGGTCAGCCGCATCGCGCCGAATCCCAGCCGATGTACCGGCAGATCGCCGCCAATCGTAAATGAGCCACTCGCCGCCGCTGTCGCCGCCTGCCCTGTGGATGCCATGTTGTATGTCCTTCCTGTCTCTCCATCACGTTTGTCTCCGGATGTCGCTCGTTGGTGTATCTTGATGCGCTTGTGATGAGCCTGTGCTGCTCTTTCGCAACTCTTGGTACCACCGCATGCTGCGATCCACGGCTCCAGTGGGATTTGCCCTTATGTGCTGCTTCATCTGGGACGTGTTTGTAAGGGTCTGTATCAATGGGGTAGCGTAGCTGGAAACCTGCATGACGGGTGAGGAAAGAGGGTGTAGGCAGTGCAGGGCAGGCTGGAAATGTCGCACGCAGGACACTCAGAGCAGGCGCGGCTACCGTTGGCCACCCTCAATGCTATCTTGACATAGGCCGAACAGCGCGCCCGCGCCGAATGCATCAAAGCAGCCAGTGCTTCGGCAGATGAAACCACGGTCCACCAGATACGGGGGACCACTGATTGGCATTGTGCCACCGACTTCGACATCTGAAACGCTGCCAGCGTATTAGCCCTCACAGCGCCGGTCAGGCGATCCCATCATGCGTTGCTGCGTATCGTAGGCCAGATCGAGCGCAGAATGTCGGAGAAGACGGCACGTTCGTCAGATGTACCCACGGTGACACGGATGCAGCGGTCGAGCGGCGATGCGCCGGGCATGCGGATGAAGACTCCTTGGCCCGCAAGCGCGGCCACCAGCGCCTTTGCCCGTTCGGGTGAGCCAACGTCAATGGCGACAAAATTAGTGGCAGAGGGCTGCGGGATCATGCCGAGTTCGCGGGCCAGCGCGGCATATTCCTTGCGCCCGCGCGCCACCTCAGCGATGATATAGCGGAGATAGTCACTATCAGCAAGGGCGGCAATCGCGCCCATTTGTGCGACCAGATTGACGCCGAAATGCAGGCGGATGCGGTCGAAGGCGGCGATAATTTCAGGTCTGGCGATGGCGTAACCGATACGCGCGCCCGCCATGCCATAGGCCTTCGAGAAGGTGCGCAGGCGGATCAGGCGTGGATCGTCAGGATTCATCGGCAGCAGCGCATCGGAGTAGGCGCGATTAACGATAGGCGCTAGTTCGTCGCCGTCAGGCGCTAGTTCAATATACGCCTCGTCGAGCAGCAGCAGCGATCCGGCGGGCAGGCGATCCAGGAAGGCACGCAAGGCATTGGCGCGATACCATGATCCAGTGGGATTATCAGGGTTGGCGAGATAGACAAGGCGGGCGCTGCTGCGCTGGGCGGCGCCAGCAAGGGCATCGAGGTCGTTACGCAATCCATCAGCGTCGTCACAATAGGGAACGCGCTCCCAGGTTCCACCATAGCCCGCGATGTGAAATGGGACGGTCGGATAGGCCCCCGAAGAGGTGACGACGACATCGTCCGGCTCGACGAACGCGCGGATGATCAGTCCCAGCAGATCATCTATACCTGAGCCGACGACGATATGCTCCATGCCAATACCATGTTGATTGGCCAGCGCCAGCCGCAGGTCGTAACATTCGGGATCGGCATAGCAGGCGATGCGATCAACCGCCGCGCGCATGGCCGTGCGCGCTCGCGGCGACGGGCCGAAGTTGCTCTCGTTGGCGCCCAGCCGCAG
>JBDTAI010000463.1:0-4416 GCA_039924685.1 Ktedonobacterales bacterium | reverse complement strand
CTATGGCCCGCCGTATGGCGCCTATGGCTACGGGAACTACGGCGGCTACGGCTACCCATACTATTACCCACCACAGACGCCTAAAAAGCCCGGCGAAACCTACGCCAAAGTCATCTCATGGATCGTCACCATCGTAGGCGGCATTGGTGTACTCGGTGGCATCATCGTCCTGCTGATTGCACTGTTTGCCGTGACGAATGGTGAGGGCGACAATCTGGCGTTCATCGGCAGCATCGCCGGATTCACCGTCGGTCCACTGCTCGGCGGCGCGCTCGGCGTCTACTATGGCATCACCGGCATTCTGCGACGCAAGGCGCCACGTTTCACCCTGCCGCCCTGGTGGGCGCTGGCGGCGCTCACGGCGCTGGCGCTGGCGGCGAGTGTCGTCATCTTGCATATTGACCTCTTGACCGGCGACGGAACGGGTGGCGCCTTTGGGGTGTTTCCGCTGGCGGCGCTCTGCGGCATTCTGCCCGCCTTCACGATCCTGGCCTTCACCTCGCAACGCCTGGGCCAGCCCTCCACACGCCGCCGCGTCTGGATGTCGCTCTTCTACGGCATGACGCTGGCGCCGCTCGCTGCGGTGATCCTGGAACTGATTTTTACAGTGATCATCGCCGCTGTCCTGGGGGTAAACGCTGGCGCCGTCTCCAGTCTCAACACGGTTCCCCAGACTGGCACGCAGATACTCGCGATTATCCTGATCGTCTCAGTTGTAGCGCCGCTGGTGGAGGAAAGCGTCAAGCCGCTAGGCGCGGTACTCGCAATGCGTCGCCTGCGCACACCTGCCGAGGCCTTTCTGGTGGGCATGGCGGGCGGCATCGGCTTTGATATGTTCGAGACGCTTGGCTACATCGGCCAGGGGCAGGCCGACTGGATCTATGTTGCCATCGAGCGCATCGGCGCCGGACTGCTGCATGGCGTCGGCGCGGGCATGGTCGGACTTGGCTGGTACTACTTCATCAATGGCAAGGGTGTGCGATTGCGCTGGTTGCGCGGCATCGGCTGTGGCGTCTATGCCGTCCTGCAGCATGGTCTTTTCAACGGCAGCAACGCGATTACCTTCTTTCCGTTGCCTTTCAATCAGCAACTGCAACAGCCGCTCTACCTGGGCCAGTTGCCCTTCGAGGCGGAGTTCCTGATCTTCATCGGCTTCTACATTCTGATGGCGGCGGTCCTCGTCTTCATCACTGGGCGGCTCAAAAATGCGCCCGGTATGCCGACTCCCACCGCAACGCCGACGAATACACCAGCGGCGCCGGTCTATCCGCCCTATCCCTATCCTTACCCCTCGCCGTACCCCTACCCTTATCCCTATCCGGCGCAGCCGACAGCCGCGCCTGCGCTGCCCACTGTTTCCCACTCCGCAGGAGGCAACTACTAGATGGCGATGCTGACTTCCGAGACAACACAAAGCGGGCAGAATACACCACAAACAAGCGCGCGGCTGCGGCGTCCGGGCCTCTATGCGCTGATCTTCGGCGTAATCACCGCTGTGGTCACACTGGCAGCCGTTGCGCTGGCAGCCGTTGCGCCCAGTCTGGAACCAAACGCTAGCGCTGCCATACCTGCTGGCTGGTCGCAGGTCTACAACGGCGACCTGACGAAATCGGTTGACCAGTGGGATACGCAGCACGGATGTAGCAACAGCTTCGGCGGCCTCTTCGCACAGGGCGACAGCCAGAACGGCAGAGTGTGCCAGTTCCAGCCGAGCGCATCGGGCAGCGTTACTGGCCAGGGCTTTGCGATCACAGCCAGCATCGCGCCAGCCAGCCAGACCGACCTGCAGGAGATTCCTATCATCGCTATTGGAAACACCGCGTCGGCGCTCGTGTCGTTCAATCAGCAAGGCGCCTATGTCGTGTGTGACGGAACCTGCGATCCAAGTGCGGGTGATGGTCTCTATATCAAGGGAACAACCGCTGCGTGGCATACCGATCCCTATGTCCCGAACACGATCACCGTGCGGCTCGATGCGGATGGAACCACGCTGACGGTCTATGCCAATGGCGAACAGATCGCCTCGGGGCGCGTCAGAGTTGACTCGGACCCACAGGTCGCCATCGGCGCCGATGCCAACGCGCAGGCGCTCTTCACCCATGTGACGATCTACAGCGGCAGCGGCGCATAGCAGGCATCTTTACTACGGATGTGGAGAAGCGTTGGTGAGGCATGAGTCAGGCGTCCATTTATGCCTCGACCTGCGCCCCTTGCTGCTGTGGTGGGCAACGCACGTCGCCATACGAACAGAACACGCAGCAGTCGCCTGACTGCGGTTGCAGGACGGCGCCGCACGCTAGGCAGGTATAGGTAATCAGGCAGAAATCCGTCGGCATGGTCTCGGCCTGCGTGTGGCCACAAACAGGGCAGCGCAGGTTGCTGAGAAGTACCACATTCTCTTCATCTGAAGCTGGCTGATTTGATGAGTTCATGTCACTTTCCCTCTCTCGAAACGCCCACAGCACACAGTACAGTGACTATGTGGTCATTTTGTCAAGTGTGATGCGCTTGTTTTATGCGCTATACTGGGCGCAGATTGATTGTGATGAGCGCATTGGGCGCTGGTTCCACCCTCTGTCGGAAAGAAGATGCCGAAACGTACCCATCAGACACACACGGCTCGTGAAGCGCGCATTCTGCAAGCGGCTGTCGTCTGCTTGGCGCATGCGGGTTATCATGGCACGACGATGGAGGAGATCGCCGTCACCGCAGGAATCGCCAAGGGCGGCGCCTATCGTTACTTTCCCAGCAAAGAGGCGCTCTTCCTTGCCCTTTATGACGAGTGGGGATGCCACCTGGATGACGGGATACAGGCGGCGCTGGAGTCGCTGTCGCCGGAACGCGCCTCGCCCAGACGTACTCTCCGGCTGATCCTGGAGGTGGCGGGTCGCTATGTGCAGGAGGAGTCGGCGCTGTGCCGGGTGCTGATGGATGGTCGCACATTGGGAGCCTATATCCCTGCTATCCGGAAGCGGGTCGAGCGTGAGCAGGCGCTAACCGCCGAACGTATCGCGGAGCTACTGCGCACTGGTATTGCCGCGGGCGAGTGGCCAGACAGCATGCCAGTGGCGGCGCAGACGACGCTGCTGCTGACGGCGCTGCATGGACCGATGGCAAGCTGGCGCCTTGCGCCTGGCTCCTTTGACTGGGATGAGATGGCGGCGCTGCTGGTTCCATGAACTGCGACGGTATGGCATATGCTGATTCCCTTTCGACAGCACTCTGACAACACCTCAAGAGAGACGGGAGACAGAGCGAGCATATGGAGCATCCCGAAGCAGAGCGACATTCCGAATACAATGGCTATCAACCCATTGGGGCGATGGCGTCAATCTTTGGCATACAGGTCCACCACATCCCGGCGGAGGCGGACCAACTGGAAGGCGCGCCTGAGCAACCGCTGCCTGTGGAGCAGGTTCCCAGCGGGCAGATATGGCGCTTTGGGGCTGCGCATGATCAGCCGCTCGTAGAGGTGGCGCTGCTGACTCAAGAGATTGCTCGTGTACGGCTGGTTCCCGACGCTGGGCAAGCGTTACGGGCAGGGGCGACCGGGCATGAAGTAGCGCGCTCATGGGCTGTTCTGCGCAGAGCATGGGAGCCGCTGCATGTTGCGCTGGCGCCCCAGGAGCGCGGAAAGTCAATCCTTGCCACCGATGTCATGCAGATCGAGGTAGCGACCGAGCCATTCCGGCTGACCTTTCGCTGGCCGGATGGCGTCCCCTTCGCCGAGGATGATCCCGCGCTGGGAATGGGCGTCGTCGCACCGCTGGGATCGGACGATCTGCCCGATCCGCTGCTGCCCGCCGCAGGTGTGCGCTGCTACAAGCGCCTTGCGCCGAATGAGCGCATTCTGGGCGCGGGTGAGCGCGCGGAGCCACTGGAAAAGCGCGGCTCCCATCTCACCTTCTGGAACACCGATCCACCGCAGCCGCACAATGCGACGACCGGCGCGATGTACGTCTCGATCCCCTTCTGGCTGGGGATGCGCGCTGGCCGCTGCTACGGCATCTTCCTCGATAGCGCGCGTCGCAGCGATCTGGATGTGGGCGCCAGCCACCCTGATCTCCTCAGCTTTGGCGTGGCGAGCGGCGAGTTGACGTACTACGTCTTTGCCGGGCCGACGCCTGCCGCTGTGCTGGCGCAGTATAGTGCGATCACCGGGCGTATGCCGCTGCCGCCCCGCTGGGCGCTGGGCTACGGGCAGAGCCGCTGGAGCTACTTCCCCGCCGAACATCTGCGCGCCGTCGCCGATGGATTGCGCAGCCACCGGATCCCCTGCGACTCCCTCTGGCTTGACATTGACTATATGGACGGCTACCGAGTCTTCACCTGGAGTCCGACGCGCTACCCGCAACCGTCGGAGACGCTGGGCGCGCTCGCGGCGCAGGGCTTCAAGGTCGTCACTATCATCGATCC
>JBDTAI010000462.1:0-6223 GCA_039924685.1 Ktedonobacterales bacterium | reverse complement strand
CATCGCCTATGACAATCCGCATGTGCTACGTGTTGCCTACGCCGAGCCGGGGCCGTTTTCGTGGTTGGGCGGCCTGGCGCTGACACTGCTCTTCATCGGCCTGCTGGTTGGCATCTTCTACTGGTTCATGCGTCGCACCCAGGGTGCGAACAATCAGGCGATCTCGTTTGGCAAGAGCCGCGCCCGCCTCTTCACGCAGGATAAACCCGCCACGACGTTCGCCGATGTGGAGGGTGTGGACGAGGCCAAGCAGGAGTTGCAGGAGATCGTTGATTTCCTGAAGTATCCTGACAAGTTTGCCGCGCTGGGCGCCCGCATTCCCAAAGGCGTTCTGCTGGTTGGGCCGCCGGGGACTGGCAAAACGCTGATCTCGCGCGCGGTGGCCGGTGAGGCGGGTGTGCCGTTCTTCAGCATCAGCGGCTCCGAGTTCGTCGAGATGTTTGTCGGCGTCGGCGCCAGCCGCATGCGCGACCTCTTCGAGCAGGCCAAGCGTAGCGCGCCCTGCATCGTCTTCGTAGATGAGATTGACGCGGTGGGTCGTCAGCGCGGCGCCGGCATGGGCGGCTCGCACGACGAGCGCGAACAGACGCTCAACCAGATGCTGGTGGAGATGGACGGCTTCGACTCGAATCTCAGCGTGATCGTGATGGCCGCCACCAACAGGCCCGATGTGCTCGATCCGGCGCTGCTGCGTCCGGGCCGCTTCGACCGGCAGGTGACGCTGGATCGCCCCGATGTGCGTGGGCGCGCGGCGATCCTGAGTGTGCATGCGCGTGGCAAGCCGATTGACGACTCGGTGGATATGGAGAAGCTGGCGAAACAGACGGCAGGCTTCTCCGGCGCCGACCTGCAAAACCTGCTCAATGAGGCGGCGATCTTGACGGTGCGTGGCGGCAAGCAGTCCATCACCACACTGGAGCTTGAAGAGGCGATTGACCGCGTGGTGGCGGGTCCGGCGCGCAAGTCAAAGGTGATCAGCGAGCGTGAGAAGGCGGTGACGGCCTATCACGAGGTGGGCCATGCGCTGGCGGCGCGGGCGCTGCCCAAGTGCGACCGTGTGCATAAGGTCTCGATCATCTCACGCGGCTCGATGGGTGGCTATACGCGCCTGTTGCCCGATGAAGACCGTTCGCTGTGGAGCAAATCGCAGTTCCGCGACTTCCTGGCGTTCGCGCTGGGTGGCCACGCGGCGGAGAAGCTAATCTTCGGCGAGGTGACGACGGGCGCCTCCAACGACATCGAACGGGTGACGGCGATGGCGCGCAAGATGGTGACTGAATACGGCATGAGCGAACACCTCGGCCCGATTCAGTATGGCAAAAAGGACGAAACGGTCTTCCTGGGCCGCGATATTGGTGAGCAGCGCACCTATAGTGAGGAGACCGCACGCGAGATTGATGAGGAGGTGCGCGCCATCGTGCTGCATGCCCTCGCCACGGCGGAGCGCGTGCTGACCGAACACAAAGCGCGGCTGATTCTGATCAGCGAAAAGTTGATCCAGCAGGAGATACTGGACGGCCCGGAGTTCGAGGCGCTCTTCACCATGCCGCTGGATGAGGACACTGGCGAGGGTGTCACGCCAGATACACTGGCGGCGCTGGCTGCCTCCACGGGCAAGAACGGTCACAATGGCCACCACGCCAATGTGCCTTCCATTGCGCCACTCAGTCTCGACGCTGCGCCGGGCGATCAACTGACCCAGTTCGACATGACGCGCGATGAGGATGAGCGCAGCGCGACCGAGAGGTAGCGGAGCCCGAAGCGCAACGCGTACAATACGCATCAGAGCGCGCAGACGATCCACATTCATCAACCGGTCCAGGGCGGCGTTCGCTCTGGGCCGTTGTGTTTCTCTGGTGTACATGACAACGCAAAGGACGAACCAACGATGAGCATGCCGACGACGCCGACGACTTCGCAGGGCGAACTGGCCCCCAACTACTTCCTGCACACCTTCGACAATGGCCTTCAGATGGTGGGCCAGCGCATGCCAAGCCTGGCGTCGGTGACGTTTGGCGTGCAACTCAACGCAGGCATCCGCGATGAGCCGGAAGAAAAGCTGGGGCTGACCTATCTGCTGTCCGATATGATGTTCCAGGGGACGGAGCAGCGCAATGTGCGGCAGCTGACCGAGGAGTTCGAGGCCATCGGCGCGCGCAAGGGCGGCGAGGCGGGCATGGAGTTCGCCCGCTACTCGGCGCAGATCGTCGGCAATCGGCTGGAACGCGCGCTCGACCTGATGGCCGATGTGCTGCTGCATCCCGCCTTCCCCGGCGACGAGTTCAACCAGATGCGCGCCGTTCAGTTGCAGGAGATACGCCGCCGTGACGACGAACCGATGCGCCGCATCTTCGATCTGGTGCGCGAGAAGTTCTATGCTGGCACGCCGTTGAGTCGCCGCGCGCTGGGGCTGCGCGAGACGGTGGAGGCGCTGACGCCCGACGACCTGCGCGCCTTCTATGCCGCGCGCTACAAGCCGCATGGCGCGCTGCTCTCGATTGCTGGCGACTTCGAGTGGGAGCATGCCGTCAGCCATGTGCAGCGGCTGTTGGGCGGCTGGCAGGGCGACGCGCTGGAGTCGCTTGAAACGGCGCCAACACCGCAAGCGGGCGTCAACATCGAGGTGCATGAGGGCAACCAGGAGCATATCGGCATGGCCTTCCCCTTCCCGGCGTTCGGCGATCCCGACTACTACGCGGCCTCGGTGGCGCTGGAAATCTTTGGCGGTGGCATGACCTCACGCCTGTTCCGCGAGGTGCGCGAGAAGCGTGGACTGGTCTACTCGGTGGCGGCGATCTTCTCACCCAACGGCGCGCACGGCGCAGGCTATCTCTATGCTGGCACGACGCCTGAGAAGTCGCACGAGACGGTGCGCGTGATGCTTGACGAGTTGCAACTGCTGCAAGCGCAGGGCGTGACCGAGGACGAGCTATCCCGCGCGAAGGTGCAACTGAAAAGCGAACTGGTGATGCGTGGCGAGAGTTCGTCGTCGCGCATGGGCGCGCTGGCGCGCGCCTGGTGGTTCGAGCATCGCCTGATCACCATCCAGGAGGTGAAGCAAGCGGTGGATAGCGTCACCACCGAGCAGATTCTTGGCCTGATGCGCCGCTTCCCGCCGACGAAGCCGCTGGTGATCGGCGCCATCGGCCCCCGCACGCAAGAGGAATTGATCGGCGACGCGCTGTACCGGCTGCGGTAGGCCTCTCCCCCAACCCCGCTCCTGCCAGGCGAGGGGAGGCAGAGCGGCTGGCACGCTGAGTGGTGGGGCGGGAATCATGGCCTGAAGGCCACGGGTAATCCTGAATGGGACGAGCGGGCGCTGTAGGGGCGCATGGCGTGCGCCCGCTGAGTGGCGGAGTAGCCGATTGTTTGACAGATAAAGTGGACCGGAAGACGATGCGAATTGCGCTATCTTCCGGTCCATTGTGTGCCGGGCGGCTGCCTGGTCGCTCAGGTGAGTCCTGACGATGGTGAAGTGTTCGTGTTCAGGCGCCATCTCTGCCGTGCCTGTGCGCCATTGCCCACGCAGCAGCACGTGCACTGTGGGTCGCTCTGCCAGATTCTTCGACCAGGGATATACGCGTTCAAAAATCCGCACATTGGCTTAGTTACTAGGGTTAAGTTGTTGCGTTGCGCATTACAGGGGACGTGGCATCAAGAGGCTCTATGCCTGTGTTCGTCGTGTCTGCGTGTTTAGGCTTTCTGGTTGCCCGCTCTTATAGTCTTGCCAGGTTGCCATCAGGTGTCTTGTCGTGACGAACTGCCGCGAAACCAACCCGAGGATCTGGGATGTACCCGGGTCCGCGCATCATACCCCTGGAGGTATCGTTTGAAGAAGCTCAGGAGTCGTCGGGTAGTATTCACCGCACTGAGTCTCGCGCTCGTCGCGGTGCTTGCCACCAGCATCCTCTTCGTGCGCTCACTCACTTCCCATGCCGATGCCAGCACCAGCCCTGGCATGACGCTGCAAACCGTCCACTCGGCTGGTACCGGCTCATTCAGTTCCAACGACACAGGCGCGTTGACCGGCGACACGCTCAACCAGGTGGTGCCTAAAGACAACGACCGCGATCAGCACACGAATGCCGTGTACGCCAATGCCCCAACCACCAATCCGAATCCGAGCGGCAACCCAGTAACGTCAGGCTCGGCGTCGGGCTTCCAGGGTCTCGATCACTTCGACACCCGCACGCGCGATGGCGGCAACGCCTTTAGCCTCGAGCCGCCCGATCAGGGTCTGTGTGTTGGCAACGGCTACGTCATCGAGGCGGTCAACGATGTCATGGTCGTCTTCGACAAGAGCGGCAATCGCTTGACTGTCCCGACCTCGATGAACACGTTCTTCGGCCTGCCGGTCGCCATCAACCGAACGACCGGTGCGCGTGGACCCTTCCTCAGCGACCCCAAGTGCCTCTATGATGCTGCCACGGGCCGCTTCTTCCTCACGGTCCTTGAAGAAGATGCCGCCCCCTCAGTTCGTGCGAACACCCTGATCGCCGTTAGCAAGACGGGCGATGCACGCGGTGACTGGTATCTCTACTCCATCGACGCAACCGATGACGGCCAGAATGGCACACCGGCCAATCCCGGTTGCCCGTGCTTTGGCGACCAGCCACTCATTGGGGCCAATGGCGATGGCTTCTTCATCACCACCAATGAGTTCGGCGCTGGGTTCAATGGCGCGCAGGTGTACGCGATGCCCAAGGCGGCGTTGACCACTGGCTCGCTGCCCAAGGTCGTCCACATCAACGCTGGTTCGATTCCCACCCCAGACGCCGGCGGCATCTGGTATTCGATCCAGCCTGCCACGTCACCATCGTCGGGTGGCCAGGGCCAGATAAAGAAGACTGAGTTCTTCATGAGCGCGCTGCAGTTCGGTCCAGCCCCGCTGGACAACCGCATTGCAGTGTGGTCGCTTGAGAACACGAGCGCTCTGGTGAGCGGCAACCCGACGGCCGTGAAGCTCTCCCACACGGTCATCTCGTCCGAGACATACGGTGGCACGTCGTTCGCCGTCTCGCAGAAGGCCGGCAATACACCGCTCGGCCACCGGCTGACCGCGATCACGGGCCATCCCAATCCCGAAAATCATCTCAATGCGAACGACGACCGCATGAACCAGGTCGTGTACGCCAACGGCATGCTCTGGTCGGGACTGAATACGGTCGTCAACACCAGCGGCTCGCAATATGGTGTCGCCTACTTCATCGTCAGCCCGCAATTGCACGGCCACAACCTGTCAGCAACGATGGTGAAGCAGGGCTACGTCGCAGTGGCCGGCAACAATACGCTCTTCCCCTCCATCGGCGTTAATGCTGCTGGTAAGGGCGCTATTGCCTTCACTGTGTCGGGTCCTGACTACTATCCGAGCGCAGGCTATGCGCTGATCGACGCCACCAATGGGGCGGGCGATGTGCATATCTCCGGCGCGGGCGTTGGCCCAGCCGACGGCTTCACTGGCTACCCCGATGAGGGCGGCAATGGTGTCGAGCGCTGGGGTGACTACTCCGCTGCAGTGGCGGACGCCGATGGCAGCATCTGGATGGCGAACGAGTACATCGCGCAGACCTGCACCGATGCGCAGTACAACGCGGACAGCACCTGCGGCGGCACGCGCACGTCGCTCGCCAACTGGTCCACGTTCATCGCCAACGTCAAACCGTAGCGCATCCATCCGCCCTTGCGGCGAGTGCGAAGGCCGGACCCTTTCACGGGGTCCGGCCTTTCGTCTATCGTGAATTTCTTACACAGAGATAGGCGCAGGTGGAAACACTGTGTCGAAGCGCGCCGCACACCATCTGGAGGTAAACATAGAAAGTGACATGCGCGGGCGTCAAATGCGGATTCTGTGCATGTATGGCGTTTTTTTTGCCACTTGTGTTTTGCAATTGGCTACTCACAAGAGTCTTTTGCGAGTCGTATTTGCGAAAGACTACCGCTCTTTGATCTCTCGTGCCTGTATGGTATACTTTTATTGGAACCTGCTTGACTATGACTCAAGCAATAAAGTGGTTTCTGTTCCCCGAATTTAAACTTTTGGATGAGAGCGA
This sequence comes from Ktedonobacterales bacterium, assembly GCA_039924685.1. Lineage (GTDB taxonomy): Bacteria > Chloroflexota > Ktedonobacteria > Ktedonobacterales > JADMIN01 > JBDTAI01. Next base: position 173 of record JBDTAI010000462.1, on the reverse strand, counting down.
GGCAAATAATGGCATGGTTTGCTGCAAAAAAGTCTGTTGAGTTACGGTGTACCCCATTGTTTGGACAACAGTAGGGCGAAATGACGTTAAAGCAGCAGGCAGCGTAAGGCGTGATTATGTGGTGGGAGCAGTCGCAAAGACCTGGGCGGGCGTTTGGTAGCCCAGCGCCTGGT
>JBDTAI010000461.1:0-5647 GCA_039924685.1 Ktedonobacterales bacterium | reverse complement strand
CTCATTGACACGCTGCTGACCAACCTGATCATCCTGCTGACAGCGGTGGCCTCGCTGGCAATGATTGCAGGCTTCATCATCATCGCCAACGCGGTGGGTCTGGCGATGCTGGAACGCAGGCGCGAGTTGGGCATTCTGAAGTCGGTGGGCTATACCAGCGGCGATGTGCTGGGCGAGGTGGTGCTGGAAAACGGCCTCGTGGGCTTCTCCGGCGGGTTCCTGGCGATGATTCTGGTGGCGGGCGCTGCGGTATTCCTCAGCAAAGCCGTCTTCCAGGGGACGCTGGGGGTCTCGCCGTGGCTGGTGATCGGCATAGTGCTGGTGACGGCGCTGGTCTGCATGGTGGTCTCCGGCCTGGTGGCCTATAGCGCCACCCGTGTGCGCCCACTGGAGGTGCTGCGCTACGAGTAGCTGGCCTGGCGAAGCGATGCGGTGGCAAAGGGGCAAGGGTGGCGACGTCCGACCAGCGGGTCGGTAAATCCACGTCTGGAGCGTGTTCAGGAACTTGAGATCACCCGGTGAAGGCATCCGTCATTTCACCACTGCCTCGACCTTCAGTTCTTTGCACGCTCCAGGGTAGTTATCCCAACTGCCACTCATCCCACAGCAGGCGCACTATCTGGCCAATGGCGCGACGAGCGGCGAACAGATCGCGCTGTTCAGTGGTGAGGATCGCGTAGAGGCAGGCGCCACCCGGCCCGCGCAGGATGCCCACGTCGTGCAGCGTGTCGTCGAGTGAGCCGTCTTTGTGTGCCAGCGCTGCGGTCGCTGGAAGCCAGTCGTCGCGCAGTTCGGGGAAGGACTGTTGCGCCGCCAGCAACTCGCGCAGCCGCCGCGCGCCGGGTAGCGAGCCGCCGTGGATCAGCGCCAGCAGCGCCAGCAGATCGTCGGCGCTGGTCAGGTTGTCGCGGTGAGTGGCGCGGGCGCCCCAGTCCATGAAGTGGCGGGCGAGCTTCGTCTGCGTCAGTGTCATGCGGCTGATGGTCTCATTCACCTCACCCATCCCCACCAGATCGAGCAGGAAGTTGGCGGCGCTGTTGTCGCTGACGATCAGCATCAGCGCACAGAGGTCATCGAGCGTGAAGCGCGTGGCGGGATCGAGATAATCGAGTACGCCGCCCCCGCCCGCGCGCGGCTCACCCGACGTATCGAGGCGTTCGCGCAGGCTGAACTGTCCCAGATCGGCCCGCCGCAGCACTTCGACGGCGATGGGCAGCTTGGCGAGGCTGGCCGCCGGAAACACCTGCTCGGCGCGCAACTGTATCGCCGTCTCGACGGGCGCTGCTGTCGCATTCTTCGGACGCCCGATGCGCCGCGCCGCCAGCGCCGTTCGCCCGCCCAGGGGAGCGAGTAGCAAGGTGGCTTGCTCGGTCAACGTTGGCGTTGTCGGCGCCTCATCAGGTTGCTGCCCCGGTTGGTTGCCATCTGGCTGGGACGATTGCGGCTCACGCTTGCTCATCGGAGCCTCCCTCCCACAGTGGGAACGGACGACGCGCGCCTGCATAGTAATCCGCCAGCCGCGCGCTATAGTCCACTTCTGTTGGGTTCATCGAGTTGATGGTAACACGCCTGGCCCCGCCGCTGGCATGCAGCACACGCCAGCCATCCAGCGCGATCCCCACATGATCAATCGCGCCATTCTTCGCAAAGAAGACCAGATCGCCCGCCCGCTGCGCCGTCCGCTCGACGATATAGGCCATCCCCGCATACTGCTGATCGGCGTCACGCGGAATGATCGCGCCCGCGTGGCGGCAACAGAGTTGCGCAAAGCCACTACAATCGGCGCCCAGGACTGTGACACCGCCCCAGAGATAGGGGACGGCAAGCCGTGCAAACGCATGCGCCAGCGCCAGCATGCCCGTCGGCCCCTGCGCCGGGAATGGCTGCTCTGCCGGACGGATCGCCACTGCCTCGCGCGCGATCCAGGCATCGTGACCGTTTGCCAACACCACCTGTATGCGTCCGCTGCCAGCATCGGCGCCAGCATCGGCGCCAGTATCAGCGCCATCGAGCAACGGCAGGACCGTCGTGGCGAACACGGCGCCGCATGTATCACCGCGATCCGCAGTGTGCAAGAGTGGCGTAACGGGCGCCGTCACCACAGCCACATGCCCCGTCGCAGGGGCAGGCTCGCCAAGCTGATCGGCGGAAATCCAGCCTTCATAGTCGGGCAGGCGGATATGCGCCCAGCAGCCCAATGTTTCGATGACCTGCGCAGGCATATGCAGCAGCGCCTGCGTCACCACCTCAGCGTCCTCCTCCGGTGCGCGGTACACATTCGCCACGCCAACAGCAACCGCCGCCACTCGCCATATTTCGTCACGCACCATGGATAATGCTCTTTCCCACTCCAATATCACCAGCGTCACACGGTCACGATACAGTATATGGCGTACGCCCAACAAAAATGCGCCGAACCTCCCAATGAGAAGTCCAGCGCATCTATGCTCGATGTGCAGCCTGCGCAGGCAGGCTTCGCGTCGCCTAGCGACTCCAGCCACGGATGTACCCGCCCGCCGACCCATATCGCAATGCCTGCCACTCGCCACACCCAGGTATGACGAGCAGGCGCCACGCGGCCCTACTCACTATGTTCGCCTCGCAATACGCTAGCGCAGGGTGGAGGGCAGGATGTTGAGCTGTTCACGATATTTGGCGACCGTGCGTCGCGCCACCACAATGCTGCGCTCGGCCAGCATGGCAGCGATCTCCTGGTCGGTCAGCGGCTCTTGCTCTTTGTCAATCAGGTCTTTGATCACATCTTTCACGCTCAGGTTGGCCACGAAGAAGTTGCTGAACGGAATCACCTCGCCGGTCGGCAGCATCACATACTTCGCGGCGGTCGCGCGGCTAACGGTGGATTCGTGCATGCCAAGTTCGGCGGCCACCCGGGCGCGGGTGAGCGGGCGCAGATGGCGGATGCCCTGATCGAGGAAGTCGTGTTGCATCTCGACGATGCAGCGGGTGATCTTGCCCAGTGTCTGGCGGCGCTGCTTGATGTTGGCGATGAAGAGGCGCGCGCGCGAGACGTAGTGCTGAATGTGCCTGCGCTCGTCGTCGTTGAGGGCGATGCGGCGACTGCTCACCTGCGAGAAGAGTTGCTCATAAGATGGGTTGACGTGCAGGTAAAACCGCTTCGATTCAATGATCTCCACCTCAAAGATGTGTTTGTCGTCGGGCAGCAGCTTCTTGCTGATGATCACATCCGGCAGCACCGGGCTGGCCGTCTCGCCACCGCCAGAGAGATTGCTGTCGAGGTGGCCACGACCAGGATACGGATTGAGATTGCGCTTGATGAAATCGCTGACCTCATGAATCTGCTCGGTGGTGGTTCCCAGCGCAAAGGCGATCTGCCCATACTTGTGTTCGCCCAGACCAGCCAGGTAGCCGCTGATCACCTCACGCGCAAACGGCTGATAGTGGCCCTGCCCCTCGATATAGTCGAGCTGGATCAGCAGGCACTCGCGTAGATCGCGCGCGCCTACGCCCACCGGCTCCATCGTTTGCAGCGCCCGCAGAATCGTCTCGACATGGTCCGGAGCGGCGTCGAAGAGGTCCACTACCTCCTCCACGGTGCAGCGCAGCCGCCCCTCATCGTCGAGGTTGCCCACCATATATTCGATCAGTGGGCCGTCCTCCTCGGGGAACTGCGCCTGCAACGAGAGCGTGAGGTGTTCGGCGAGGCTCATCTGCGCAGCGGCACGCGCGGTCGGATCGAACTCGTCGTCATCGGCGCGCGCGGCAGGCCGCCAGCCGCCGCCATCATCGCCGTAGTCAGAGCCATAGTCGCTCACGCTGGCGTTGGGATCGAGCGAGGCTATCGGGTCCGTCGCCCGCTGGTTACAGACCTGGCAGAAACCACCCTGCATAGATCGCCCACAATGCGGGCAGACCGCCAGTTCCTCCATCTCCATCGCCGGATTTTCGTGCATTTCCTGGTAGATGAACGCCTGCAACTCCGCCGACGACATCGCCAGAATGTGGTTCGCCGCCACCAACTGTGGCGAAGCGATGTGCTGCTGGAACTGCTGATTGACCTGACTTAAATCCATAGCCATGTGCGTGGTATCCTCTCCAGATGGGTTGGCGTCTTGTGTGTCCCACTGTTCCAGGTAAATGCAATACCGGCGCCAATGTATCTCAGCGTTGAAGGGCAATCCATGCCTTATGCGCCGATCTCATAGGGATAGAGCAATATGAACTGTGAAGGATGGGGCAGCCAGTGCGGCTGATTAGCTGATTATGAGATGTGCGCCAGCGTGGCGATCAGGATGCCCAGCGCCAGCGCTACACCGAAGAGCAGGTGGAGTTGCGCCGTGCGAGGGGTGGCGCGAATGAAGGGCGCGCGCTCCTGCGCCGCCAGCACCGAACGCGCATTCGTAAACGCCAGCGGAAAGGTGAGCCAGACCAGCAGCGCGGGCCATGGCAGCAGCCGCGCAACCACAAAGATCGTGACGGCCAGATATGCGCCAAAGAGCAGGGCGGCGTGATACCGCGTGCCGAACGTCAGCCCGAAGCGCACCGGCAGCGTGCGTTTGCCCACGGCGCGGTCGTCCTGGTAGTCGCGCACATTGTTCATATTGAGGATCGCCGTCACCAGCAGCCCCACCGGCACGCTGGCGGCGAAGGCCACCCATGACCACGCCCGCGTCTGCACGTAGTATGCGCCCCAGGTCATCAGAAAGCCCATCGCCAGATAGACCAGAATGTCGCCAAGCCCGCGACTGGCGAACTGGAATGGCCTGGCGCTATAGAAGTAGCCGATCAGCAGCGCCGCCAGCCCAAAGAGCAGGATCGCCGGGCCGACCAGCGCGATCAGCGCCAGCCCCAGCGCCGTGGCTAGTGCAAACGAAGCGACGCCTGCGCCAAAGACCTCCCGCGCCGTCATCTCGCCGCGAAAGATCACCGTCATCGAGCCAAGCGACTTTTCGGTATCGAGTCCATAGCGATAGTCGAAGTATTCGTTGAAGTAGTTGACGCCAACCTGAAGCAGCACGCCGGAGAGCAGTGTCAGCGCGAAGAGTAGCCCGTTGAAGTGGCCCTGATAGCCCGCGATGGCTGTGCCTACCAGAATTGGCGTGACGGCGGCGGAGAGTGTGACAGGTCGTGCCGTCTTCAGCCACACACGCCATGCCGCTGGGCGTTGCGGTAAGCTGGTCCCCGCATTGGCGCCTGTATCACCAGCGTTGACAGTGCGCTCCAGCGGCTCACTCTGAGCCTCCGCCATGTGATGTTCCCTCCATTGTCTGCCATCTCATGCTCTGGTGTATTGTACATCTCGCGCTGCCCACCGCTCAACTCCACGCCGCAGGCAGTGCAGAGGGGATCGTAGTGTCGGCTTGCGGCCGACGCCAGGCACGGGTTTACCCGCCTGCCAGGCCACACGATCCCGTTACCTCACCAGACGTGCGGGCGCGCCACGCGCCCCTACACCAGATGCGCCTTCCACGCGCCATGCGTCGGGCATTGATGCCCACGATCCTGCCCTGCTTTCAGCATGTTTTATGCTGATGAGGCGCTATCCGCCCCAGTTCTCATAGCAGTGAACTGCCTGTATGTGGTCACCTGCGATTGCATGATGATTGCACAACCGCTCGACTCGCGTCTTTGCGTCACCAGTCGCTTGCGCAGGAGTGATGGGGACGAG
>JBDTAI010000460.1:0-8589 GCA_039924685.1 Ktedonobacterales bacterium | reverse complement strand
GGACGCGGCGCTGGCGGTGGCGCATGGCGTCGAAGGCGTCATCGTCTCGAACCACGGCGGGCGACAACTCGATGGCGCGCTGGCGACGATGGAGGCGCTACCGGATGTGGTCGCGGCAGTGGCAGGCCGCTGCGAGGTCTACCTGGATGGCGGCGTGCGGCGCGGCACAGATGTCTTGAAGGCACTGGCAGTAGGGGCGCGCGCTGTGCTGGTCGGGCGCCCGATCCTCTGGGGGCTGGCGGCGAATGGCGCGGACGGTGTGCGGCATGTGCTCGATCTGCTGCATGACGAACTGGAACTGGCGATGATGCTTGCGGGGCGCTCAACTGTAGCGAGCATAGATCGGACGCTGGTGCAGCCGACGCCGTAACCGGCCGTCTTCGTATAGTCTATTGCTACATAACATCTAGCCAGAGCCAAGAGGCGAGCAGAGCATGATTGCCAGGCTCACCATCGCCACTGAACCGAGACGACTGATGACATGCCCAATTTGGCGAACTCTTCACTCAACGAGGCAGTCGAATACCCTCATTGGCAATCGCCTGGGCCTGGGCATAGCGTAGGGGCATGGCGGCGCTTGTCCAGCCACCGGCATCCTGCACTGCCTTGAGGTCCGCTCCCGACCGGATTGCCATGGTTGCCCAGTAGTGACGACAGTCGTGTGGCGATAGCCCCGCCAGCGGGCGAAGCGGTGGCGTATCCTGGCCACCTGGCCCGGCAGGGCGCACCTGCAGCCGCGCGCCGATCACCCGCACCCGGTCGGTGATGGTATTGGGGCGCATACCCACACTTGTGAGCGCGCCATCACGTCGGCTGCCACAGAGCAAGGGTCCCTGCGTCACAGGCTCGAGGTGCGCGCGATCAGTTGTCAGATAGGAGTGTAGTGCGAAGTAGGTATCTTCCGTGAGACGGTGGCGCTGCGTCAGGTCCACTTTGCGTCGATAAAACGTCATGAAGGCGGCGAAAGGTCCACCATCGAGTGACACATCGCGTACGCGTAGGTCGGCGACCTCGCTCACCCGCAGACCATGATCGAGCAGCAGGCACATGAGTGCTGCGTCCCGTCGTCCTTGCGGCGTATCTGGATGCTCATGCTTTAGCCGACGCGCCAGTTCGAGCGGAATCTCCAACGGTTGCGCCTTTTTGCTGCTGCGACGGGCCACTGGACGCTGACTATCGAGATGAACTCCCTGCTTGTGGCGCAGACCCCGAATGTAGGTAATGCGCTGCGCGTCTTCAATGGGGATGACCTGCGCCTGTTGCGCCAGGTGGACAAACTGCTTGATGGTTGCCAGACGGCGGTTGACACTGGCGATGGCGTATCCCTGTGCCAGTTGCCACCGCACAAAGCCACTGACGATGCCGTATCCCACACCATGCCAGCTGGCGATCTCGCTGGCCAGGCGTTCGGCCTGCGCTGAGGCGCCGTCCTGTTCGAGCACACCGGCGGCGACAAGATACGTGGCGAAGATTCGCAGATCCCACTGCTGGGCAGTACGCGTATGTTGAGCTAACGACTGTTGGTAGTCAGCAAGTACCTGCGCGCTGGCAATACGATCAGCCGCGGCGCGTACCTGGTCGAAGGGGGTAAAGGACAGAACCCGATCGGGCGCCAGTGGCTCAGGCTGCGCAAGGGAAACAACCGTTATATCTGTCCTGTCATCCACCATAGGGATGCTGATGACAGGAGAGCGCACATACACTGTTGCAGCGGAATCAATAGTCTGTTCACCTGGCGCCTCACAAGCGGATAACTCGACGAGAACTGATGCCCCTGGAGGGTCTTCAGCCGGTCTATCCGCTGCCATATCTCCGCCCTTCCAGTTCGTTCCGCTTGAGGTCTGACGCCCCTATCTCATACCAATCGTACCATATATCTCTCATACCTATCAAGCTGCCGGTGGATAGAACCTTCGCGGGTGGCTTGGCTGTTGGCGTTCCATTCGGGCGTCACGCGTGAGCAGTTGGCTCTGTGGCCAGCAGGTAGCCGACGCCGGTCTTTGTCAGCAGATAGCGCGGATGGCTGACGTCCTGTTCCAGCTTGCGCCGCAACCGGTTCATGTTGACCTGCAACAGGTGGGTCTCGCCCACATACCCCTCACCCCAGACATGTTCGAGCAACATATCCTGTGTGATTACGCGTCCCGAGTTCTGCGAAAGATAGGTCAATAAGCGATATTCGATGGGGGTCAACTCGACGGCCTGCCCCTGCATCGTCACCTCATGCCGCGCCAGATCAAGTGCAAGCTCACCAATCGTGATGCGTGAACGCGGTCCTGGCGAATCCTCCGCTGGCGTCAATTCTGCGCGCCGCAGCACCGCGCGCACGCGCGCCAGCAACTCCTCGATGCTGAACGGCTTGGTGAGGTAGTCGTCAGCCCCCAGGTCCAGCCCACGAATTTTGTCCTGATCCTGCCCGCGCGCTGTCAGCATAATGATCGGCAGCGCCGAGAACTCACGTACGCGCTCGCAGACGGTGAAGCCATCGAGTTTGGGCATCATCACATCCAGCAGCGCCAGGTCAGGCGTCTGCGCTGCAATCAGGTCCAGCGCCTGTTGCCCATCACTCGCCGCCAGCGTCTCGTAGCCTTCTAGCTGGAGGTTGCGCGTCACGAGCCGCAACAACTGTGGATCGTCGTCGGCGGCAAGGATCGTATATTTCTTTCCCGGCATGGCGCATTGCTCCTCCTGCATAATCGTGTGTCGCTGCGCACTGCGGCGCACTGCCTCGATGGCCTGCTGTTGTGCCACTGGATATGTCTCGCTGTATCAAACACGCCAGCAGCCGTTGCTGTCAAGACGTGCTCTGAAATACAGGTACAGACGCCAGCTTGTCATCGAGCGCCAGCGGCAGCGCCACATGGAACGATGCGCCGCCGGAGGCATTGTTCTCGGCCCAGATGACGCCATTGTGCAGTTCGACAATGCGTTTGCAAATGGTAAGCCCCAGGCCCATCCCGCTCACATCGCGTTCCAGCCGGTTATCCACCTGATGGAATCGCTCGAAAATGCGCCCCAGATGATCTGTCGGAATGCCGACGCCAGTGTCGCTGATCACGATCTCAAGCGCCGCCGTTTCTGCTGCATGTTCTCGCAACACTGGACGCGCCACCACACAAATTGCGCCACCCACAGGTGTAAAGGTGATGGCATTTTCCAGCAGATGAGCGATCACCTCACGCAGCAACTGCGGATCCCCCACGATAGGTGGCAGCGTTGGCGTCAGTTCACCCTGTACGTCGAGCAACTGTAAGGCGAAGGTAAGGTCTCGATGGCCATACGCCTGGGGTGTTTGAGTTTTCTTCGGCGTAACGGCCCGCCGCGCTACGCCGGACGCCTGGCTGACAGGGAGTGATTCATCAAACTGGTTCAACGGCTCATTTCCATAGCGCGCCAGCGCCTCACCTAACAATGCCGCTGGATCAAACATCATACTATGCATGGGAGTCGTCTGCGCCTCGAGCTGCGAGAGACGTAGCAAACGCGAGATGATGACTTCAAGCCGGTCACTGGCCTGCGTGATGGCGTCAAGAAATTCACGGCGCTCGGCAAGCGGCAGGCGACTTTCATGGCGGCGCAGTGTTTCGGCGAAACCGCGAATGGCCGTTAATGGGCTACGCAACTCGTGACTGACTAGCCCCAGGGTATCCAGCAAGCTTGCCTTGAGACGCTCCTCTTCTGTTTCCGTCAGTGTCGGCGCGTCCTGCCACGTGGCGCTTTCGTCCACTTCGGCGGGCAACTGCTTCACGTTACGTGGTGTCATTGCGCCACCTGACTTTCTGTTCCGATCCTGCGCATCATGCGCATCATAGTGCTGTCTGGAGAGTGGTGTTTGGCCCTGCCCGATCTTTGCTGGGCAGGGCCAGTTGTGAATTGAACACTGTAGCGGCTCTGCGCGGGACGACACGCGATTGCTACGCGGCTCTGTGGGCGTGGGTTGATACGGCAGCTTCTGTGTCGTTCGTCACCAGCGAACCTGTCCACGGTGTGCCGAGCAGTGGGAGCAGGTAGCGATCTACACCGTAGTACCCGCCAATCCGCCAGGCCAGTATCAGGAACAGCGCCAACGCGCCAAGAATTGGGTTGGTACTCACTGCTCCCGCCAGCACATAGTTGAGGTTCATGACCAGGCCAAAGAAGCTGGCGATGCCAGTCAGCATGCCAACCAGCAGCCCCAGACCCACGGCCAATTCGCCGAAGGTGATCAGGTACGCCCAGAAAGCGGGATGTGGCAGCACGAAGGTTTGCAAGAAGGCGGCGTACCAGCCTTGTACGTTGGCGTGCGCGCCTGTTGACTGAGCAAGCGCCCCTTTGGCGAAGCCCTGTATTGCGGCGCCGCTGTGGGCGCTGAAGACCCAGGGCGATCCGGTGGATTGACCAAAGGTAGTGATGTTGATTGAGTGGCCAGTGAGCTTCTCCCAGCCAGCAGTGAACCACTCGTAGCCTGCGTAGATGCGCACAATCAGCCAGAACCAGGCCATGCGGGTATCGGCGAAGAGGAAACGAGCCACTGGCGGCTCCGGAATCCGGGTTGCGTTCTTCGGGCCAATGCTCTGCATGTGACGAATTGATAAGGCGTTCAAGTAATTTCTCCTCTTACAGGCGCTCTCAGACGCTCGCTATGCTGCGCGCTGATGCGCTGTTTTCTCGGCCTGGCGTTCTAGCGTCAGGCGACATCCACAGCATAGCCTCGCCTGATCACGCCAAAATCACAGCGTCACAGCGCCATGTCACAACGGTATCACAGTCACTATGACGACATGACCCAAGTTGGCGGCGGCATGTACGGCGCCTTCATTGTGGACCCGCGCCCCGGCAGCCCACAGGCGCAGCAACAGCCCAAAGCCGATCAGGATTATATCGAGATGATCAGCGAGATGGGTGGCTATTTCGTCATCAATGGCAAGAGCTTCCCCGACACTCAGCCGATCACTGTCAAGCATGGGCAAACCATTCGCGTGCGGCTGATCGGCGCTGATCCGCAACTGATCCACCCCATGCACATGCACGGACATACCCTCACGATTGTCGCGGAGGATGGTCATCTGCTGGCGCAGCCGATCCAGAAAGACACTGTAGCAGTGGCGCCAGGCGAAACCTACGATCTGACGTTCTATGCCTGGGCGACTGCGGGGAATGTGTACCCCTTCCACTGCCACATTCTCTCGCACGTCATGAACCCCGGCCAGACAGCAGGCGAGATGGGTGGGCTTCTGGTGCTGATCAAGTATGAGTGAGGAACGGCTACCTCACATCTCCATAATCCAGCACATCCCCCACGTTACAAAGACGTGGGGGATGTGCTATTCCTCAGCAAGCGCCGTGAGTGGCACGGAGAAGTAGAACGTAGATCCGGCGCCCTCAGTGGATGCAAACCAGATGCGGCCACCGTGATGCTCGACCAGTTCCCGGCAGAGATACAGTCCCAGCCCAGTGCCACCAATGCCCAACGCCAGCGCATTCTCGGCGCGCGCGAAACGTCCGAAGAGATCGCCCTGCTGATTGGCGGGGATGCCAATACCCTTATCACGCACTGTCACCGTCGCGAGTGCAGTGTCGGCATGTAACGAGATAGTGATCTCACCACCATCTGGGCTATATTTGATGGCATTGCCGATCAGATTGGTCAGTGTCTGCTCGATGCGGTGGACATCAATATCAACAACCATAGGATCAGCATCTGCAGCGAGTGTCAGATGGTGGCGGTTGGTGGTCACTTGCATTCGCCGCACCACTCGTCGCGCCAGCGCCACCAGATCGTGAGGCTCGATGTGCAACATCAGTCGTCCGGCTTGCAGGCGGGTCACATCCAGCAGATCGTCGGTGAGTTGTGTAAGCCGGTTGGTCGCCTCGCCAATCGCATCGAGCGCGTCGACCTGCCATTCGGCCAGGTCAACGCCATCACGTGTCTGCTTACCTGTCTTGGTCTGATGAGTGGCATGAGTGGCAAGCATGTCGGCGTAGCCTTTCAAGACGGCGAGCGGCGTGCGCAGTTCATGGGCGGCGATGGTGATAAACTCGTCCTTGAGTCGCTCCGCCTCTTTGATAGCCGTCATGTCTTGCAGCACGATCAAGGCGCCATGCGCCTCCGCCTCATCTGAGCTCTTCAGTGGACTTTGACTGGCGCCCTGCGTGTCAGGTGGCGCTGCGTCAGCGCCGTCCTGGCTGTTAAACTGACCTTCCAGCATGCTGGGATCGAAGGCGATAGCATTGAACAAAATTGGCAACGCGACGCCATCTGGTCGGCGGATAATCTCCTGATGGTTGTGCACCGCCTGGCGACGCACCGCGCGAAGCGTCGCCAGCGCATCACCGTGTAGTTGGCGACCGTCTCCGCCCAGAATGCGGACATCCTGCGCCGTCAGAAACTCCTCCATCGGCTGCCCTACCTGCCAGTGAGCGCCCCAGACGGACTCCGCAGCGCGGTTGGCCAGAACCAGCCGCGCGTCATGGCCACGCACGAGGTAGACCCCGCTGGGTAGTTCATCGATCACGAATTGCAGCAGGGCGCGGCGCGTCTCAACCTCAGTGCGCGCCTGCTGCGCGGCTCGCAGCAACGCTGCCTCGGCGCGCTTGCGCTCGGTCACATCGCGGATGGCGCTCATCACCTGTATCTCACCTTGATAGGTGAACGGACTCAGGCTGATCTCGACGGGAAACTCACGTCCGTCGTTGCGTCGCCCATAGAGTTCCAGGCCGACACCCATGGGGCGCGTGTGTGGATGCGCGCTGAAGTGGCTGCGGTGGCCGATGTGCTGCTGGCGAAACCGCTCCGGCAACAGCACTTCAATGGGCTGGCCCAAGAGGTTCTCACGTCTGTGGCCGAACAGTATTTCAGCTTGCCGATTGACCAGGGTGATGGAACCTTGCTGATTGATCATCACCATCGCGTCGGGAGCCAGTTCCACAAATTGCCATAACGGATCGTCTCCCGACGATAACGTCGGAACAGGCGCATCCTCACGTGCGGCCGTAGCGCCAGAGGCAGCGGCTGATTTGGAGGCTTTGTGTTGGACGGGCTGCTCTTGTGGCGGCGTCTCTTGCACCGGTTCCTGCATCTTCCTGAGTACTGTTTATACGTGCAGACGGTTGTTACTCCTGTGTCACTCACTATACCATGAGGAATGTCCCCGCGCCTGATGTTAGCCGTATTAGGCGTGTTGGGAGGCGAGGAATGCGGTTAGGGGGCTGATTCGATAGCGTTGCTTAGAGTTCCTTTTCCGTGAGCCGTAACGCCTCATCTCTGCAATCTATAGAGGTTCTGTCATACCAGCCCCGATTGCCTGGCGCTTCATCATCCACGTCAATATAAGACCATAGCGATGTAAATAAGATAATCATATGTATTTAGCTATTTACACTTAAATTGAGATATATAATTGTATACACCATTATGATTCAATACATCAAACTTGCATGGACAAACTCATTTGATATGCTATTCACGTATAATGATAAGTAATTATGAATAGCAGAAATAGCTCCAAATGGTGTTAGCAATAATGATCGTGGCCACCGACGCCTGGGACGTCTGCCGAACTTGCTAGCCAGTGATAATCTTAATTTATCACTGGCTAGTTTAACGCCCTGATTCCGCATCCCTAGCACTCATCTCAAGAACAATGTGAGATGATTTTTGACATACGTATCTAAAAGAGACATATGCTGTCGTATCGCGCTTTTAGATTATAATGACTTTCATACTTATCGTCATAAATTTTCTTACAGCGCGAAATAGCAATACCAATGTCCATATATAGCAATATATTGTGAATATTGATACAGTGCCAAAATACCAGTATTTACGACGTTTGGCTGATTATCCGTTCGAATGTGGCTCACTTTCGTCTTGCCGAAGAATAATGCGGTTTCGGCGAAATGTTGCGACCTTCTCCCATGGGACGAGCGTGAGTTCCATATGGGAGCCGGTGAACTTGGCGAGTGGTCTGAGTATGTTGAACCGGTAGAGCTAGCCTGTCGCGCCATGAACCAGGGCCTCGATGCGCGGCTGTCGCCTGTCATGCAGACGTACATCAATCACCTTCCCCACCCGACGCCCATCTGCCGCCAGAATGACGCTGCCGATCAGGTCTTCCATATAGAAGTGGCTGGGAATCGGGTCATTCGACTGAACGGCGCCTGTATCCGTTGCATCCATGATATGCGCCACTGGCGCACTGTCGCGTCGGTGCTGCTTGTCGTCCACGCCCTCCTCAGGCGCTGTATGATAGCCGCCACCGGGCAGCCCGCGCACCACGTAGCGCGCCAGCCAGCGATCTGCCTGACCCAGCCCATACTCGCGCGCAACGCCAGACAACCGGATCGTCGGGCCGTAGCTCCTCACCTCTGCGAGCGGCAACCAGTGTTCGAAACGGTCGTGAAAAATACGGCGGGCAACTGGCCGTAGTGGTTCCCAGACACGGCCCGCCAGCGCTTGTGGACCTGCAATGAGATGGGTCAGGGTGGGCTGCGTCATATGAGGGCCACACGCAATGACTGCACCCGAAGGCAATGAAAAGAATGATGACGATGGCGATGTTTGCCAGCCGCGAGTTGGTGTGTACACCCAAATATGCGCGGTCATTCATA
>JBDTAI010000459.1:0-10520 GCA_039924685.1 Ktedonobacterales bacterium | reverse complement strand
ACGGAGCGGGCGGCGGGCAGCAGTGCGCGTGGATTGCACGAGACCTCGGCGCGCTCGGCGGTGAACCAGTCAAGTCCTGCGAAGAGTCCATCAGCGATACGAGTTTTGAGCGCCACTTCGGCCTCCGGGAAGGAATCGGCGCTGGTGACGCGCACGAGGTCAAAGCCCAGCGCATAGGCGCGTTCCTTGATCTGCTCGGTCAGTGCGGCTTGCCGTTCCGCCGGTGTCGCATGTATGGTATCCTGTAGCTCCGGCATCCGTCGTCCTCGTCTCGCGGCGTCATCATGACGTTTCGCCAACCCAGCGCCATCTGCACGTATACTCACGTGTACTGGTGTTCTTTGCCATCGGAATCGAGTCATGACCATTGTGTTGTGGAGGATTACCCGTGGCCTTCAGGCCACGAAGCCCACAAGCCGAATCCAGCCCTCGGTGGAGATGTCAAACAACAGTAGTATACGCCGCATGTCGCCCAGCGGTACTACACACATTGCGCTGACAAGCGCAGAACTCCTATACTGGCGATACTGACAGCAGAATACTTACGCAACCCTTCGATCCGCGCAAGCCTACACAGCCGTTCATACTTCTTGCTCACGCAACGACGACGATACACTGCGAGAAAGCGGGTGAGGCCGGTGGCAAAGCCGACGACGAATCCAGAACAGGTTGCTCAACGACGAGTGGCGCTTGGCGCCGTCATCGAACAGCGCCGCAAGGAACTGAGCCAGCGCCCCGATGTGAGCGCGCGCATGCGCACACTCTCTGAGTCGAGCGGGCGTCATCCCATGCCCACGCCACCCAAACAGCGGTCACGCATCCTGCCGATTATCCTGGGCGTGGTCGGCGTGGTGGCGTTGCTGGCGTGTGCCCTCTCCGCCACCGCAGCCATCGCAGGCGGCCTCTGGTTCCAGGGCCAGATCAACAGTCCCGCCACCACCGCCGAAGATTATTTCACCGCAGTTCACCAGGAAGACTACCCGCGCGCCTATACCTTTCTCTCAGCCAACGACAGGCGCCACACCAGCCAGGCCACCTTCACCACACAGATGCGCAACACCGACATTGTGCAGGGCGGTGTGATCGCCTTCACCACCGACAGCACGACCACCAGCGGCGCCAAGGCGACAGTCACCATGGATGTTGTGCGCAACAGTTCGCCAACGGTGGCGCAGGTGCTACGGGTGACACTGGTAAGTGAGAACGGCTCCTGGCGCATAGACAGCATTGCGCAGGTCGGCACAGAGCCTGCCCCAACGCCCGCCTCGTAGCCGCAGCAGTCCGCGTCTGATATGTGAGATAGACGTATGGCGACGTATGGCGACGTATGGCGACCGACCTCACCCAATACGCCGACGACAACCCTCACGCTTCCTGATAGCCTCGATGGCTTCGATGTGGTTCCCGGCTGTACCTATCCGCTGGCGAAACTCTTCGCCTAGCCACGCTGCCACGCCTCTTGCCACTCGCAGTAGGCTGGCGTCTTTGACATCGCATGGATTGTGGCGTATACTGTAGATGGAGCATGTGTTGGGCGCTACGAGTGTGCGGTGGAGAATCCGCCAATAGCCTGCCATTCGCATGCGTATGTTGAGTTTGTCTTCTCCAGTCGGCTTCGTGATGAAAGTCCACTGTGTCAGGTGACATGGTGGACTTTTTGGTGTGGCGCGTCTCCGAACCGTGTGATGACGTTTGCAGTGGTGAGCCTGATGTTGCGCCCATATACTTGTATATGCGCTTACTTGTATACGTGCTTGTATACCCGGCGCGGCCCGCTCGCCTAGAGGATGATTCGTGTCCACCGTAACTTTTTCGCCTTCTTCACCTTCCCGCACAACCGTAGTGCCTACGGCGCAGCCGCAAACCAGCGGCGCATTAGCACAATCAACACAAACAGCCGATCAGCCGCCAAGTGCGCCTTTTGCTGCGCTTGGCGGCCGGCAGCGCACGGTGCAGGCGCTTGCCCAGATGGGCATCGAGACGCCAACGCTGATTCAGACGCGGGCCATACCGCCGTTGCTGGCGGGGCGCGATGTGATCGGCCAGTCGCGCACCGGCTCTGGCAAGACCATTGCTTTCGGGCTGCCGCTGATCGAGCGCATAGACCTGCGCAGTAACAAGGTTCAGGCGATCATTCTTGTGCCGACGCGCGAACTTGCCAGTCAGGTCGCGGATGTGCTCGGTGCGCTGGCCGCCGGTCGCCCAATTCGCATCGCCCAACTGATCGGTGGGCGGGCGCTGGGGCCTCAACGCGATGCGCTTCAGGCAGGCGCACAGATCGTCGTTGGCGCTCCCGGGCGGGTGCTCGATCATCTGCGTCAGGGTAACCTCGATCTGCGCGCGGTTCACTATGCCGTGCTCGACGAGGCCGATCAGATGCTCGATGCGGGCTTTTCGCGCGACGTGGAGCGCATTCTGGCCGCCACGCCTGCGCAGCGGCAGATGGCGCTTTTCACTGCAACGCTGCCACAGTGGACGCTTGACCTTGCCCAACGATTCCTGCACGATCCGGTGCAGGTGGACGCCGGTGAGCCAGAGACGCGCCCCGTCGAGACTGTTGATCAGATTGTCTACCGTGTTCCCGATGGGCAGCGGCTCGATGCATTGGCGGCGCTGCTGGATCGCAGGCGCGGAGCGGAGGGCGCCACTTTAGTGTTTGGGCGCACCAAGCATGGTATCAAGCGGCTGGCCAAGCAACTTGACGCGCGCGGCTACTCGGTGGCAGCGCTTCAGGGCAACATGAGCCAGTCGGCGCGTGATCGGGTCGTCGCGGACTTCCGCGCCGGTCGTGTCTCGATTCTGCTTGCAACGAACGTGGCGGCGCGCGGACTCGATGTGCTCTCGATCGAGCAGGTGATCAACTTCGAGTTGCCCGAATCCGCCGAACTCTTTACCCATCGCATCGGGCGTACTGGGCGCATGGATCGCGCTGGCGAAGCGATCACGCTGCTGGCGACCGAGGATCTGCCCACCTGGCAGAAGATGCAGCGCGACCTGGGAGTGAAGCTGACGCCGCGCCCCTGGCCGCAGGGCGAGATGCCACTGCCGCCGCCATCTGCAACGTCAAATACTATTGCCGAGGAGCCACGTCGCCCGCTGGGCAATGGCAGATCGTCTGCGCCCGCACACGGGATGCAGGGCGCTTATGCGCCGCGCCCAGACCAACGGAGTAATGGGCGTCGGCCTCGCCCACAAGCTACACGCCATCAGGAGTGGTAGCCTTCATGCTGGACCTCATCCCCCGACCTCTCGCCCATGAGGAAAGGGGGAGACAGAGGGGTTATGCCGGGTCGCCAGCCTCGGCGGGAGCGACGTGCAGGGCGCGCTCGCGTTCGTAGATCACCATGCCGGGGCCGCCGCCCTTCATATGACGAACATAGCGAGCCTCAGTGTAGTCCACCTGCGCGTTCCCCTCGCCGCGCGCCTGGCTGTAGTACGCCGCCAGCGCCGCCGCCTCACGTAGCGCTTCCTCCGGAACGGCACGGCCACCACTTTTGACGATCACATGCGCCCCCGCCACGCCGCGCGCATGCAGCCACATGTCGTTCTGCGCCGCCTGATGGAACGTCACTTCTTCGTTCTGGCGGCTGTTCTTGCCGATCAGCGCGATAAACTCACCTGCCAGCTTGCGCCGCAACGGCGTCCCGCCCTCCGGCGCCCGTGGCGCCGCTGCTCCACCCTTGCCCGCTTTGCCGCCCTTGCCAAACTTGCTGATCTTCTGGCTCTTGAGCTTCTTCTTGCCCCGCTGCTCCTTCGCCAGTCGTCGCGCCTCGGCTCCCCCACGGATGTAGCCAGCCTCGGCCACCTCGGAGCGCACATGCGTCACCTCAGCAGGAGTCTCGGCCAGATCGAGGTCGGCGCGGAGCTGCTCAACCCGCGCCAGTTCCAGCGTGTTCGCCTCGATCTGCGGCGGAATCTGCTCCGCCGCCCGTTGCAACTTGTGGTAGCGCGCATAACGGATGTTGGCGTTCTCGACCGGCGTGAGGCGCGGATCGAGCGTTAGAGTGATCGGCCCGGCGCCAGCCGTAGTCTCGTCGCCATCATCGCCAAACGGGTTCTCGATGGTGAAGCTGGTCTGGCCGGGCGCGATCCCGGTCTGGTAGGTCAGCAGGATGTCGGCCTCGGTGCGCAACCGTGGTGTCTCGTCGAGCGCGGCCAGTTCATGCCGTAGCGCCTCGTCTTTGCGCTGGCAGCGGTCGCGCTGGGTCTGCAAGATGCGGCGCAGGTCGCCCTTTGCACTCTCCATCGCACCCTGCCACTCAGCTCCCTTGAAATACGTATCGAGCATCGCATTGGCGCTCTCCGCTGGCTGTAGCACAGTGGTCGGCGCATACTGGCGCGGCGCATAGACAGCGCAGGTGAACGGCGCCACATCATCCGCCGTGCGATAGGCCAGCGTGGGGCGCCAGTCGTGTGTTGTGGCCAGCGTGGCGAAGTCGCGTGTCTCGCTGGCCAGCGTCTCCCACGAGAGTTCATTGGTGAGCGGCGTCTCTGACGCGCCAAGCGCGCGGGCGGCGACCTCACGCCCCATCTCACGACTGAAGCCGAGCAACTGCGCGGTGAGTAGCCCTGCGACCGTCAGCGCCTCATGTTTGCGCCGCCTGCCGCTTCTCTTCTCTGTCGCGCCGGTATCGCTGGTATGGCTGGTATCGCCTGCCGCTGATGTCAGCAACTCAGCATGCGCCTCAGCTTCGAGCGCGCTCAACGCCGCCTCACGCAGTTCAAGTGCATTCACATCGGTTGGCGAGAGCTTCGGTAGCGACAGCCCACGCAGGTCACGCATCTGGGGCGGCGGATAGCGATATGGCTGATGGGGCAGAATGGTGCGATACGTGTTGGTTTCGGCGCTGGCGAGCCGCAACGCGCCGAGGATCACCTGCTCGGCGTCGGTGAGGGTGATGTTGCTGTTGCGGCCCATGATCTCGATGATCAGCCAGGCGCTGGCAGTCTCGGTCGCCTGATCGGCGCCGCGCCCGAAGCCTAACTCGATCATGCGCTCCCAACGCGGCTGACGGATGGCGACGATGCGCGCGCCCTCCAGGTGTTTGCGCAACAGCATCACGAAGGCGGGCGGCTCGGCGGTCAGTTTGCGCGGCTTCGCGCTGGTATAGTGGATGCGTGCAAGTTGGGGATGCGTGGAGATCAACAGCCAGCGGTTGCGTCCGCCGCCATATGTTTGCAGCGCCACCGCGTTCGGCGTCGGCTGGATCACGTCGTCTATGCGCGCGCCCCGCAGATCGTGTGTAAACTCGTCTGCCAGCGCCGCCAGTGTCAGCGCATCTACCTGCATCTTGCCCGATCCTCATTATTGTATATCGTGTGCATGTGTTTTCTTGCGCTCTGGCATCTCAGGCGGACGCCGACGTCCACCGGACATCCCTACAAGCGGCGTTTACGTTCCCATATCCCAATCACAGCCTGCGAAGGCAGGCTTCGAGCCTGGTGGGGGACTGCAAGCGCGGTTTTAGCCGCCCGCCGGGCCACGCCACGACGCCCCTACAGGTCGTTATGGTTGTCCTGCCACTGTCGTTGTCTGGCTGGCTTCCCACTCGCTCCGCAGCAGCGAGAAGATCAGCGTGCTGCGCAGTGTACCATCTGCGGCAGGCAGATTATGACGCAGCAACGCCTCCTGTGTGTAGCCCATGCGGCGAGCGACATGGGCGCTCCGCTCGTTGCGGGCGTCGCAGCGAATCTCCACCCGCCCGGCTCCCAGCGTCTCGAAGGCGTAGGTGGTGAGCAGCCGCGCCGCCTCGGTCATATAGCCCTTGCTCACCGCCGTGCTGGCAAGCCAGTAGCCGATCTCGTAGTAGGGGACTGCCCAGTCACGCGGGTGCAGCCCGATACCGCCGATCAGCCGGTCTGTCGCCCGCTCATAGATGCCGAGATCAAGCGTTTCCCCCAGCAGACGTCGCGCATCCATGTGGATGATCACGTCGCGTGTGTAGTCCACGTCGGTATGCTGGTTCACCCAGGGCAGCCAGCGCGCGAGATGCGCGTGCGACGCCTGGATCGTGTCGTAGAGCGTCTGCGCGTCTGCCACGCGATAAGGGTGGATTACCACCCGCTCGCCCACCAACTCCTCGAAGATCGGCATTCGCGTGGGATGCGACAATTTTGGCGCAGCGGACTCAAGCATGGGTCACTTGGCTCCTTCCAGTGGCGTGGTTGGCGTGGTTGGCGTGGTTGGCGTGGTTGGCGCATCATCTGGCAGCGTTTTGATGCCCTTCGCGGAGACATAGCGGCTGCCAACCACCACAAAGCGCCAGGGCCAGTCCTGCGCCTGTGAGATGCCGATGCGCCGTGTCGTGGCGATGGGCAGCGGTGCGGCCAGATCGGGCGTTGCGGCGATCCAGAGGTTGTCGCCAAGCAGGTCGGCTCCGTCGTCCGCGAGCGTGAGACCAAAGGCGGCGCAGAGGCGCCCCGGACCACGCGCAAGATCACGGTCAACGATCCGTGCGCCACGCCGCGCATGCATCAGCGCGATCCCCTCACGCGGCTCGACAGCGCGGATCAGCACGGCGGCGGCCTCGCCCTCGCGCTCCGTCACCACGTTCATACAGTAGTGTATGCCATAGGAGAGGTAGACGTAGGCATGCCCCGGCGCGTTGAACATGGTCTGGTTGCGCTGTGTTTTGCCGCGATAGGCGTGCGCAGCGGGATCAATCGCGGCAACATACGCCTCGGTTTCGACGATGATGCCCGTCGTCAATCCGTCGCTGGTGCGGCGAGCCAGCGTCTTGCCGATCAGTTCACGCGCCACCATCAGTGTCGGCTGTTCATAGAACGCGCGCGGCAAGGGTGGCAGGGATGATGCGGGTGGCGCCGAGAGTATTTTCCGTTCAGCCATGCCACTATTGTCGCACATTTTGCGAAGCCCACATCCCCGCTGGAACGTCAGTCAGTCCTTTGCCCCATTCGTGCCATTTGTGCCATTCGCCTCAGTCGGGCTGCGGCCCTTCAGGGCCGCGAGTGGCCCGCGACTGGTCAGGGCTGAGAGCAGCTCGCTCCATTTGATGCTGGAATCGCGGCGGCGCAAGAGCATGATCATTGCCAGCACGCTTGCGCCCGCCATACCCACCGTCAACCATGCGGGTGTAGGGTAGGAAAGCAGGTTGCCTACGGCGCGCGTTCGCCTGCTCCTTCTGTGCCTGCCGCCAGGCGCCCATGGGCCAGTCGCCTCGCCGGGCAGCGTGGGAGTGATATCTATGTGCAGATCACCGCGTTCCACCTGGGTCAGCACATGATCCAGCCGACGCGGCAGTTGGACCAGACTGCGCGCCAGCGCAACGCTTTCGCGCAGCGTCTCCTGACCCAGCGCGCCCAGACTCTCTACCCCCAGCAGGCTCAACAGGCCACCAAGACCGTCGCGGCGCAGGAATTGTTGCGCATAAGGCGAGGCGACTTCGATGAAGTTGATGTTGGGCGAGAGCGAGGCCGTCAGCCCAAAGAGGATGCCCACCATCCGCCCGAAGAAGGCAAACTCGGCGGGCAGGCGGAAGGGATGCTCATACAGCGTCTCGCGCACATCCCCCAGCGCTTCACGCGGGTCCACCTGGCCCAACTGACTCACCGGCCTGCCCGCAAACTGCGCGATCATCGCCGCGATCACGCGCTCGATGGCGACGTGGTCCACATTGGGGCTGAGGAAGCCCAGCGAATCGAGTCCACGAGTGAAGCGCGTCGCGTCGCGTTGCACGGCGCCCGTCAGGCAATCGCGCAGGCCGCCGCGCATCTGCGGAGTGACCACGCCCATCATGCCGAAATCGAGGAAGACGATCCGCGCCATTCCTGGCTCGATGCGCACCGTCACTTCTTGAGGCTGCGCCTGCGCTGCGCTGCGTGTGTTGCTTGCTGGCGGCTGCTTATAGGCATGCAATATCCTGCCGGGGATCAGCGGCTGCACGAGGATGTTGCCCGGATGGGGATCGGCGTGGAAGAAGCCCGCTTCGAGCGTCTGCCGGAAGTACGAGCCTGCCAGCCGACGGGCCAGCGCGTCACGATCAACGCCTGCCACGTCGAGGGTGTTCACCTGCGTGATCTTGATGCCCTCCATCCACTCCAGTGTCAGCACGCGGCCGGTGGAGTAGGTCCAGACAACCTCTGGCACGGCGATCAGGGGATCATCGGTGAAGATGGCGGCAAAGCGTTCGGCGTTGCGCCCCTCATGCTGATAGTCGAGTTCTTCGTAGACAGTGCGGGCGAACTCACGATAGAGCGCCCGCAGATCGGCGATGTGGTCAACCGCCGGCGCCAATCGCCGCACGATCTCCAGAACGAAGCGCAGCACACTCAGGTCTGCCTGCACAATCTGCACGATCCCCGGTCGCTGTACCTTGACGGCTACCAATCGCCCATCGTGCAGCCGCGCCTTGTGAACCTGTCCCAGCGAGGCGGCGCCCTCCGGCTTCGGATTGAACTCGGCGAATAGCTCATCGAGCGGGGCGGCAAGTTCGCGCTCGATCAGGGGGTGGATGGCGGCGAACGGCTCGGGAGCCACGTCGTCTTGCAGCGTCGCAAGCTCGGCCAGCGCCTCGGCGGGCAGCAGATCAGCCCGCGCCCCCAGGAACTGCCCCAGCTTGATCAACAGACCGCCAAGCTCCACCGCCGTTTTGCGGAACTCGCGCAGCACGCGCAGCAACGCCTGGATGTCGGGCCGCACCGTGTGATCGCCACGCTCACGCGCCCGCGTCACCCGCGCGCGCTCACGGTTGATGATATAGAGCGTGCGCAATAGCAGCGACGCCACGCGATACGAGCGCCACAGACGACTGCTGCGGCTCAGGCGTGGTTGGGGCGCAGCGCGTACCGTTGGTGATGCTTGTAACGCCTGCTGTGACGCCAGCCGCCGCGTAGATGGCATGCGCTGGCGCGACTGCTGTGGCCGGGCGCCGTTACGTGAAGTTTTGTCGCCGGTCGCCATGTTCCGTTCGCGTGTCTGCACGCTCCAGGCCAGCGCCTCATGGTCTATGCCATCCCTGTCGCCGTTCACACCAGGCGCCGCATCGTCATACGCCTCGGCCTCATTGCCATAGCCATACACGCTGTTGTCAGACGCTTCCAGGTCGTCTACTGCGTCCAGGTCGTCGAGATAGCCCACATAGAGCGGATCGAACATGCGATCCGTATCATTCACCTCACCATCAAACCTCTGCACGGGTACTCCCCTAGCCAGTTGTGCGTCGTGCGCGTGTATATGACGTGTTCGACTTGTGTAGCATGCCGATTCGCTCGAAGTTCAAGGCGATCCAGGCAGGCGATTGGATACACCATCGGGTAACTCCTGCGATGTCACCCATCGTCACCCATCGTCACCCATCGTCACCCATCGTGGCCCGACGGCATTTAGCGGCGCCGTTCTTCGCTATGTTGGAGATGTTGGAGCGGACTCCGACCTTGACATCTACGCGAGAATGGTCTGTGGGTTGGGTCGTGGGTGTCTGCGCGGCGGTTCAGGCGCCGATTTGCTGCAAAAGCACCATCGCCCATGCGCCCAGTTCGGCGCAGTCGGCCAGGTCGGCGGCAGCCCACGCTTGATCGAAGAGCGCCAGCGCGGGCGGACAGGTGTTCCAGAGGGCGTCGCGCGCCGCCTGCCAGCGGGGCAGCGTGAGCGACTGCAACTCCTGCGGCTGAAAGAGAGTCTCTGCGCCGTCCGGTGTCAGCGCGCGCACGGTGGGGTCCCACCAGGTGAGCATCTCCGTCAGCAGAATCGCCCCAGCGAACCTGTCGCCTTCGGGCCGCCACTGGCCACGCGCATCCAGGCGCGGATGCTGGTAGCCCGGCGTACCAAGTCGCTTGAAGCGCGGCGTGGGGGTGTTGAGCATATAGAGCGTTTCCACATCGAGTAGGGCAATCTCGCCCTTCTCAGAGAGCAACATCACATTGCCGCTGGCGACATCGGTATGCGCCATGTGATGCGCCTCAAGCTCCCAGAGCGCCTGGGCCGTCCGCAATGCCACCTGTAGCGCGTCGCGGGCATAATATGTCTCGCTGGCGGCGCGATCCGTCAGCAAACCCGCCCAGGTGCGCCCCGTCAGCCAGGGCATCAGCACGGCAAATTCGAGATCGGGCAGCGCGGCGATCAGCGCGGGATACTCGGCGCGGGTGAGGCAGATGCGATTACCCAGTTGCAGGCCGGGCAGCGTGGCATAGGGGCGCAGGGAGGCGACCGAACGCGCAATCTCCTCGCCGCGATATGACGGCTTCATCACCTTGAGGGCATAGAGTGCGCCGTTCGCCACATCCTGCAACTGATAGAGCAGCGCCTCGCCGCCCTCGACCACAAACACCTCATCCATCTCAGCGCCAAAGATCGGGTGTGGCATGAAGCCGAAACGCGCCTCGCCGATCAGCAGTTGCATGCCAAGCTGTGGCTCGAAGCGTGTGGGCATGGCGGCGTCTTGTGAGCTTTGCGCTGGGGCGACATGCGGGGGCAGCGTCGGTTGCTGATACTGCGGCGCGGGCGGCGCATACGATGGAGAGGGCGCTGACTGCGGTTGCTGAGGATAGGGATAGAGATATTG
>JBDTAI010000458.1:0-6074 GCA_039924685.1 Ktedonobacterales bacterium | reverse complement strand
CCGCCGCCAGGCGATAGGTTTCGGTATGTTGCATGTGCTGTTTTGCGCCGATGTTTGGCCGATGTTTGCCGGAAGGGGAAGTTCTCCATGTTAGGACACGTCGCTGGAGGTGATGCGGTCACGCGCGATCCGTCGATCAGCGCGCGCCCCTTTGCGTCGGATCAGGAGTGGGCGCTGGTCCAGCAGTTGGCGGCGCAGTGCAACGCCGCCGAGGGTCTGGAACTCAAGCTGACGAGAGGCGCTCCCGCCAGAGAAGCGGAGAACGGCGCAGAGCCGCGTGCGTTTCTGGCGTATCTGCCAAGTGAACAGGGTGAGCCTGATTTGCTCGTCGGCTACTGTGCGCTCGACCGTGGTGGCGATGGCGAGAGCGAATTGTGTGGCATGGTGGCGCCCGATCAGCGGCGACGAGGTATCGGGCGAGCGCTCTACACCGCCGCGCTTGCCGCCTGCCATGCGCAGGGGATCACGCGGCTGCTGATCATCTGCGAAGAGGCGTCGGCGTCCGGTCGAGCCTTCGTGGCGACCACCGGCGCGCAGTATGACATCGGCGAACACCGCATGCGGCTCACCCAGCCAGACCCGCTGGCATCCTTCAACGCCGACGGGCTGACGCTGGAACCTGTGCAGGCCGACGACACAGTGGCGATAGAGGCGCTGGCGCAGATACGCGCCGCCGCCTTCGACGAGCCGCTCGACGCTGTGCGCCGCCATGTGCTAGCTGATATGGGAAGCTGGCAGGAGTCGCTCTTCTTGTTGCGGCTGGCGGGCGACGCGGGGCAGCCGGGGGAAGCGGTAGCCACCGCCAAAATCGCTTTTCAGGATCAGGATGCGGGCATCTATGGCTTTGCCGTCGCGCCTGAGCGTCAGGGGCAGGGCTGGGGACGCGGCGCGCTGGCGCTGCTCGTCCAGCATCTGCTGGCGGAGGGCTGGACACGGATCGGTCTGGAAGTGGAGACGACCAACAGCCGCGCCTATGCCCTCTACACCACCAGCGGCTTCACCATCACCACCACCTACGGCTACTACGCGCTGACGCTGGGGTGACATCACATGGCGGGCGGTCAGCATCCTCTTGTCTACCACCCGGCGGCTCATGTACAATGGCGGCGATGAAACTGGATCAGCCGTTGGGTGATGGGGCTGGATGGGAGCAGGTGAGACAGGGAGGCGCAGATGCATGAGGATGTCTTCGCTGGTCTACCCGATGAGTACGCCGCGCTGGGCGATCCGCGTCTGGTGATGCGCGAGACGCTGGCGCTGGTGGACGACCTGCGCCGGTGTGTGAAGACGCTGGGCGATGCGCTGGTGAGTGCAGGACTGCCTGCCCGCGCGTGGCTGGGCGACGACGCCATGCTCGATCTGCTCTCCGGGCGGCTGCCTGCGCTGACGATTGATGACTTCCTCACCGCGCTCGCCGAGTTCGCGGCGGATACCGGCCCCCATCTGCTGCATGGCGGGGCCGACGATCTGGCGTCTTTTGCCGACGAGGTGGCCCAGTTCCGTGAGGACTCGCACACGCTGCGCATGGTGGCGCAACGGCAACGCTATCTCCGTGGCGCCGAGCGTGACGATCTGCCGCTGGCGCTGGCGCTGGCTGATGCGCGGCTGGGCGCTCCACTCGACAAGCTCACAGGGGCCCTGCGCGACCTCGAAGCCTTGCTGCCCTTCCTGATCCCGCTCACCCCTGACGAATGGGACTCGCTCACAGAAGCGCCACCCGCAGAGAACGCGCAATCGGCCCGGCTGTATGCGAACGCGACGGAGAGCGTCACCTCACATGACGAGCGATATGAGGCATATGAGAGCGAGCGCAGTTGGGATGTGGCCGCAGCGCCGGAGTGGCCGGGGACGCCGACGACGCAACGGGCGCCAACCCTGCCGCTGCCGCCGGGGGCCAGCGCCGCGCGCTCCTGGCGCCGTCTGCGAGACTATGCGCAACAGTCGCAAGCCTCGGCGCGGCCATACGCTGCATCTGGCAGTTATCCGGGCGCATCATCTGATCCAGCGACGTTGCCGCAGCGATGGGCGGCGTTCGAGCGACGGCTGCCCAGGCCCATGCGCCTGCTGACGGCGCCGCTACGTCCGGTGATGCGGCTGCTCAATCCGCCGGGAATGTGGGCGCTGCATCACCGGCTGGCGGCGGTGCTGGCGATCATCGCGCTGCTGGCGACGCTGGTCGGCGTCTTCACGCTGACCCTGCCGAAAACGCCGCTGCAAAGCGTTCGCGCGATCCCTACCTCACATCTGAAGGCCACGCCCGCGCATCTCGCGCTGGCCTGCGCAAAGGGCGCCAGTGGTCGTCTCACGCTCGCCAATCCCACCAAAACGACGCTGACATGGAAGACAACAGCGCCCAGCGGCATGACGGTAAGCTCACTTGCCGGAACGCTCAAGCCAGGCGCCGACCAGCGTCTCACCCTCACAATTATCCACCCACCAGCCGCCCACAGCCGCCAGAACGGGACACTGACCATCACCGCCAGCGACGGCCAGCTTCCCATCCCCTATACGCTCGCCTGCAAGTGAGGTGGCGCCCCAGCCTCGATGGGAATGGTAGCGGTAGGGCGAGATCGTGGCCTGAAGGCCACGAACGTCCCGTCGGGAGTGCGACCCGCCTCACCGCATGCTGATGCCGCCATCTATGGCGACGGTCTGGCCGGTGATGTAGCCCGCATCGGGTGAACAGAGGAAGGCGATCAGCGCCGCTACCTCGTCAGCCGCGCCGAACCTGTTGAGCGGCGTCAGGTCGAGGTAGTATTTGCGGAACTCCTCCGAGACGGTGGCGGTCAGTTCGGTGGGGATGAAGCCGGGGGCGACAGCGTTGGCGGTGATATTGCGGCTGCCCACCTCACGCGCCGTGGACTTGGTGAGTGCGATCAGCCCGGCTTTGGAGGCGGAGTAGTTGGCTTGCCCTGTCTGACCCATCAGGCCGGAGATCGAGGCGACATTGACGATGCGCCCCCAGCGCGCACGCAGCATGCCCCGCAGCGCCGCGCGCGTGCAGAGGAAGGCCGAGCGCAGGTTGGTGTTGATCACCCCATCGAACTCCTCAACCTTCATCCGCATGATCAACTGGTCGTTGGTGATTCCTGCATTGTTGACGAGAATCGTCACCGGACCGAGCGCCGCCTCCGCCTGCTGAAACAGCCGTGTCACCTCGTCTTCCTGGCTGACATCGCCCTGCGCGAGTGTGGCGCGGCGTCCCAGCGCCTCGATGGCGGCCTTCACCGCGGTGGCGCCCTGCTCATCACTGCGATAGTTGATGGCGACATCCGCGCCCATGCCCGCCAGCCGAAGCGCCGTTGCGCGCCCGATGCCCCGGCTGCTGCCTGTCACCAGCGCCACCCGCCCGGCCAGCGGCGCCGTAGATGGGGTGGACGATATAGGCGCCGTCCGCTCGTCAGCCACGTAAAGTACCCCCTGTGTGATGTTGTGTGTTGAACGTATGATACATCGTTGTCAGTCGCTGCTGGTAATCGCTGCTGGTAGTCACTGTTGGTAGTATATACACATCATATACACATCCGTTGCCACCGTGGGCAGGGGGTGCGCGCATGGTTGCGCGACGCGCGATCACTCAAGCTTCAGCGTTTTGAGGTAGGCCAGCACGCCAGGGGCGAGGTCGGGGCGCTGCAAACTATAGGCCAGCGAGGTCGTCAACAGCCCCACCGGATCGCCGGTATCATAGCGTGTCCCCTCGAACTCGTAGACGTAGATCGGTTCACGCTCGGCCAGCAGCAGCAGCGCATCGGTGAGCCAAATCTCGCCGCCGCTGCCCGGTTTGGTTGCTTCGAGCGCCGCGAAGATGCCCGGCGTTAGCACATAGCGCCCGATGATGATCAGATCGGAGGGCGCCTCCTCGACCGGCGGCTTCTCCACCAGCGTGCGCACGCGATGGGTGCGCGCATCCAGGTCGCCTTCAGGATCGAGCGCCACCACGCCGTAGCGCGAAATCTGGTCGTGTGGCACGCGCATCACCGCCAGCACCGAGGCGCCGGTGCGCTCATACACGTCAATCAACTGGCGCAGGCAGGGGCGCGCGGGGTGGTCCACCAGATCGTCGCCAAGCAGCACACCAAACGGCTCATCGCCGATGATGTCCTTTGCCATCAGCACGGCGTGGCCCATACCCAGTGCGCTCTGCTGCTGGGTGAAGCTGAACTGCGCCATATGCTCGATCTGTTCCAGCATCTCGATCTTGGCGGTGTCGCCCTTGCGTTCAAGCGCGTCACGCAGCTCCGGTGACTCATCAAAGTAGTCTTCGATGGCGCGCTTGGTAGGACTGGTGACGATGACGATGTGGTTGACGCCCGACTGCACCGCCTCCTCCACGATGTAGTGGATGGTCGGTTTGTCGGCCAGCGGCAGCATCTCTTTGGGGACAGATTTGGTAGCGGGCAGCACACGGGTTCCCAGCCCACCGGCGGGAATGACGGCCTTGCGGACGGTTCGCTGTATCTGATTGGTCACTTGAGCATCTCCTTTGTCGTGTGGACCCGCTGGGGCCGAGAGCGCCTGTCCCACACCGCGATCCATTCACACTCTCAGCAGTCTTCAGGCCAGCGCGCGATCAAGCGCAGCGAGGAAGCGCGCCACATCCTGCCGCGTATTGTAAAAGTGTGGCGAGACACGCGCCAGCCCGTTACGCGCCGAGATCATCACGCCGTCCCCTTGCGTCAGCCGCGCCACCAGCGCCGACATATCTGCCTCTGAGCCATTGCCTGCGCTGCGTGGGCGGAAGCAGAGAATGCCCGACCGCTCGCCCGCCCCAGCCGGACTGATCAGCGTATGGCCGCGTTCCCGCAGCCCGGCGCGGATCAGATCGGCGAGCGCCAGCGTGCGCGCCTCGATCTGCGCCATGCCTGCCGCCTCGAAGACGACCAGCGCCGCCGCCAGGCTGACCAGCCCGACAAAGTTGTTGCTGCCCCCCTCGAAGCGGCCCGCATCTTCACGCAGCGACTGCGCATAGTCGAAGAAGTCGAATGGGGTGGCGACGCTTTGCCAGCCGCGCCGAGCCACCCGCAGTGTATCCAGCAGCGACGGGCGCACATAGAGCATGCCCACATGCGCGGGCGAGAGCAGCCACTTGGCGCTGCCGCTCGCCAGGAAGTCAATGTCGCTGGCGGTCACATCGAGCTGCAACGCGCCCATCCCCTGGATGCCATCCACGGCGAAGAGCGCCCCGCGCGCATGGGCCAGGGCCGCCAACCGCTCCAAATTATTGCGGAATCCCGTGCCGAACTCGACGAAGCTCAAGCTCACCAGGCGGGTGCGCTCATCTATACACGCCGCTACATCCTCGAACGCCACACGTCCCTCACGCGCCGCCACGAAGCGTGTCTCCACGCCCTGCTCCGCCAGATTTAGCCAGGGATAGACATTCGCGGGAAACTCGATCTCCGCCGTGACCACGTTATCACCGGCTTGCCAATGCAGCCCGGCGGCTATCGTCATAAAGGCGTCGCTGACGTTCTTGGTGAAGGCGACACAGCGCGGCGGCGCGTTGATCAGGCGGGCGTAGCGCGCACGCGCCAGTGTCTCCGCCGGATAGCCATCCATCACCGCCGAGCCATACAGGCTCAATCCGCGCAGCAAGGCGTGCAGCGTGGATTCGACAGGCGCAGGCAGCGGTCCCACTGCCGCATGGTTGAGGTACGTATGCTGCGCCGTCACCGGAAAGAGCGCGGCTCGCAACACCTGCGTCGCCTCATCCTCATCATCGGCGTTCTCTGGCGTCGCCTGCGCCAGTCGGGCCAGTGGCTCGGCCACCGCGCTCTCCAGTGTGCGCGCCAGGGCATTTGGCGCCGGGTGTAGTATTACGTCTGTCGCGTTCTGGCCGCCGGTTTCGTCGCTCTCGTCGCTCCACATGCGACGGACGCCCAGCGCAATTCGTCTCAACAGTGGGGCAAGCGGCGGACAATGCGCGGATCGGTCTGCCGAGTGCGTGGGGTGTGCGGCGGATGTAGCGAGTGTATCAGTCACGAGGCCGTTCATCTCCTGTGTCAACAATCCCCGATTGAAAGATGGGGGTTGGCGCCGAATCGCGTATACAGTGGGCGCCATGCGCTCATTAT
>JBDTAI010000457.1:0-4898 GCA_039924685.1 Ktedonobacterales bacterium | reverse complement strand
CGCCCTCGGTGCGCGTCGGCGACGGCAACAGGCCGATCTCTTCATAGTAGCGCAGTGTACGTTTGGTCAGTCCGGTGCGCGCCGCTACCTGTTCGATGCGCTGATACTCCTCGCCATCGCCCGCATCTGGTGCGGCGTCTCCACCTGGGGTGTGCTGTTTCGCCGCATGCGCCTGGGCAGCGGATCGCGCAGAAGCGTCGGTTACCTTACTGCTCATAAGCGCATGCCTCCTGATGGCTGTTGACGTATCCCACAATCGTCTTCCTGCAAAGATATACGTACACGTCAACCTTGTGGTTATTCTGATGGTACAACACCTGCCCCCAACCGTCAAACACGCAGCTTGCCCCGCGTTACCCCCAACAAGGCCCGACCTGTGTGACTACAACCGTTGAGGAACCCTTGTACGTCCAAAGGAGTATGAGTAAGTTCGCGCGATCAGAAACAGGGGATGGGATGAAACGCTGGGCGCTGCTGTTCGATATGGATGAGACGCTGCTTGCCGACGCTGAGGGATCGCGGGAGGCGCTGGTGGCGACCGCTGTGACGGCGCAGACGCAGTATGAGGCAGTAGCCCCCGACAAACTGGTTGGCGCGGCATGGGATGCGGCAACTTCACGCTGGCGGCGTTCGCCCGCGACGGAGTATTGCGAGCGCATTGGCATTAGCGCACACGAGGGGCTATGGGGCCGCTTCACTGGCGACGATCCGGCATTGCGCCAATTGGCTGCGTGGGCGCCCGGCTATCAGCGCGGCGTCTGGTCAGACGCGCTTGCCGCCTGCGGTATCGCGGATGATGAGGCGCTGGCCCCTGAACTGGCGCTACGGTTTCGGGATGAGCGGCGCAAGCGTCACTGGCTCTTCGACGATGTGGCCGCCGGACTGGATGCGCTCCGCCGCGATCACCGGCTGGCGCTCGTTACCAACGGCGTCCCCGACATCCAGCGCGACAAGCTGATCAGCGCGGGGCTGGACCGCTGGATGGAAGTGATCGTCGTCTCCGGCGAACTGGGCATTGGCAAGCCCGATGCGCGCATCTTCGCCCATACGCTGCACCTGCTGGACGCCGACCCCGCTAACACCGTGATGATCGGCGACAGCCTCAGCCGCGACATCGCAGGCGCGCACGCCGCTGGGTTGCGCGCGATCTGGATACGCCGCGATCCTGCGCTGGCCGCCGATCCCGCGATCACCCCCGATGCGACCATCACCACGCTGGCAGAGCTACCGGCGCTGTTGCGGGTGTGGGGAGGGTAGGCGCTAGCGCGCGTTCGTCGCGTTCGTCGCGTTCGTCTCCCTGATGGCGAGTGGCAGTTCAGGCAACAGATCGCCCGCCAGCAAGCCCGCGTCGCCAATGCGCGCGCTGACCCGCAATCCGGCGCGACCATGCAGATAAACCGCCGCCGTCGCCGCAGCGAATGGCTCGACGCCCTGTGCCAGCAGCCCACCGACTGCGCCGCTCAACACGTCGCCGGTCCCCGCCGTTGCCAGCGCAGGATTGCCCGGCCAGTTGATGCGCAGCCGCCCCTCCGGCTCCGCGATCAGTGTCGCCGCGCCCTTCAACACGACGATATGCCCCCAGGCGTGCGCCGTCTCTTGCGCTACCGCCAGCCGGTCCGCCTCACCGCCAGAGACCTTTGCGCCGCCACGCAGCCGCGCCATCTCGCCGGGATGCGGCGTCAGCACCGTGCGCGCAGGCAACTTCTCCCACCAGTGGTCCAGCGTGGCCAGTGCGTTCAGCCCATCGGCGTCAACGATCAGGCGTGGGCGCTCATTGTCGGCTAGCGCCTTCACGCCAGCGAAGACCGCTTCGAGGAAGGGAACTGTGCCATTGCTCTGCCCCAGGCCGGGGCCAATCACCAGCGCCTTGTAGCCATGCAGACCATCCAGCAGCGCATGGGCGCGTTGCTGGGGATCGGCGTCGTCGGGGGGCAACAGATGATAGGTTGCCTCGGTCAGTTTGGTGGCGTAGACCAGTGCGCGTTCGGAGGTGGTCGCCAGCGTCACCAACCCGGCGCCCACACGCCCGGCGGCGCAGGCCGCCAGATACGCCGCGCCAATATAGAGCGATGATCCCGCCGCCACCAACACCTTGCCGAATGTGCCTTTGTTGCTATCGAGCGGGCGCGCTGGCAGCAGTGGACGCACGAACGACGCATCGAGCATCTCCATGCCAGAATCAATCTGCATTGCGTCGGGCAAACCGATACTGCCAACCATCAGTTTGCCGACATACTGTGCGCCGGGAAAGAGCAGCAGCCCCACTTTGGGGAAGGCCAGCGTGACGGTGAGATCAGCCGCCAGCGTTCCATCATCCACCGCGCCGGTGTCGGCGTTGAGGCCGCTGGGGAGATCCACTGCCAGGATGACGAGTTGTGGACGGTGTGCATGTTCCTGCCGCGCCAGATCGAGCGCCGCGCGCATCACCGGATCAAGCGGGCGGCTATGCCCTGTGCCAAGCAACGCATCAGCCACCACATCTGCCGAACTGAGCGCCTGTTGTAGTTCGGCCAGATCATCACCCACGGGCGTTGGCTCTCCATGTGGGCCGCCTGGCTGCAGCGTTTCAAGGCGTCGCTGTTTCCAGTCGAAGATGGTCACTTCGGCGCCGCGCTGGACCAGATAGTGGGCCATCACATGCCCGTCGCCGCCATTGGCGCCCGGCCCCGCCAGCACAAGGACACTCACATCCCCTATCGCTGCGCCTGCCTGATCCGCCAGCCAGGTTTCCAGCGCCTGGGCCACACTGCGTCCCGCCTGCTCCATCAGCAGTGGCGAGGTCAAGTCGTATTCTTCCTCGGCGCGTCGCTCGATGGTGCGCATCTCGTCCACGCTCACCACACGCATGATTGGTGGCTCCTTTCCGTTCTCAACGCGCCCCGCTCCATAGCAGGAGTGAGGGCGAGGTTCGCATTCAGTGGTCCTCATTCAGTGTTCAGTGAGCGTGTGTCGGCGGTGTCCGTTCCCTCATGCCGTCAGGCGCAGGGCTGGAGTGAGGTCAGCGCCCCAACTCGTTATATCACCACATATCACCACCACACATACCACCGACGCCACTTGCGGATGTCGCTTGTTGTCGTATGATGCGCTATACAGGCGCTGCTTTGCCGCTTCCTGCCGCTTCTTCACTCCCCCGAAAAGTGACGATGTGAGATGATGCGTCTCCGGGATCGTATCATTGATGGCGTAGTTCTCATCGTGCCATGTTTGTGCCATGATCGTGCCATTGTCTTCACAGGGAGTCAGACGCGGATGGAAACTTCTCATCGCCGGGCGCCGGGCGCCGGGGCGGCCCCTCGCTGGCGCAGGCATGCCAGCCTGACGTTGTGGGCGGTGTCGCTGGCGTTGTGTGTCTCGCTGGCAGTCTTGTTGGCCGAAGCGACGGGCGCGCTGGCCTGGCTGCCGGGTACTCCCTTGCAGGCGCAGATAGCGCAGGCTGCGAACCCCACGAACGAGCCAGGTGGGCCGAATGCGGCCACACCGACCGCCATACCGCCGACCGCGACGCCACCGCCTGCCACGCCTACACTTTCGATGCTCAGTCCCACGTCGAAAGAGGGTCCGGTTGGCGCGCACATCACGCTTGGCGGCTCGCACTGGGGCGCATCGGCAACGGTGACTGTCACCGCCATCAGCTCCGGCCCGTGTGAGGGATCGACGCCACTTCAGACGCTGACAACCGCGCAATCGAGCGGCAGCGGCGCCATCAACATCGCATTCATCTGGCCATCATCACTGGGGTCCGTTGGAACGACCTATATTATCTGCGCCTCCAATGGCACAGCAAGCGCCGCCGGCATCCCCTATACAGTCTTGTCAGCCTCGCCGCCGACCATCTCGCTCTCTGTGTCAACGGTGCAGGTGGGGGGTGTCGTCAGCATCAGCGGCAGCAACTTCACCGGCACACAGCATGTGGTCCTCTCGTCGGAAACCACCTCCAACGTGAAACAGAAGATACGCACCGTTGCGGTCGCGGGCGATGGCTCATTCCTGACGCAATTCACGCCCACCGCCGCCGACGCCGGGCCGCTCAACATCATGGCCGCCACATCGGCCCAGAACGGCGCGACGCCCGCATTGCAGGCATCGGCGCAACTGACAGTGCAGGCGCCAACCACGCCGACCGTGACAACCACTGCGGCGCCTACGACGACGACTGCCGCAAGTGGCGGCAATGGGCAGCATAACAATACATCCGGTCCGTCACTCGGCCTGATTATCGTGCTGGTAGTGGCGATTCTGCTGGTGCTGCTGCTGATCGTCGGGCTGATCGTGCTGGTGGCGATGCGCCGTCGCGGTGGGGCGGGTCCACAGGGACCGAATGGTGGCTATGGCAACTATGGCGACTATGGCGACTATGGTCCCGCTGGCGGGCAAGGTGGCTATGGCGCGACAGGACGCACGCCGACGCCTGGCTATGGCGCCACCGGGCGACAGAACGTCTATGGGCAAACCGGGCGGTATGGGGCGTTGGGTCAGGGTGATCAATTTGGGCGCGCAGGAGTCTATAACAACCAGGGATCGCAGGGTGATCCGTATGCGCCAACAGTCCAGAACTACGTGGATCCCGCGGTTGGCGGGGTGGCGCAGTGGGACAATGCCGAGGCCGACCCGGAACCAGACCCCAACTGGCAGCCGCGCCCGATGAGCGGCGGACGCCGCTACGCGCAGGACTTTGACGACAGCGCCCGTGACGATGGGTTCGCCTACCCTGATCTCCCGCCGATTCCCGGCCAGACGCCTGACCTCGATGCGCCCAACGATCCCTGGGGGAGTGCGTCCGGCGGTTTCATCCCTGGTGGCTCGTATCGCCCGCCTGTCAATACGCCCGACACAGCGGGCGCCGAGCCGCCGATCTACGGCGGCATGGCGCCGCGCAACTCCGACCGCTACGGCGC
>JBDTAI010000456.1:0-8495 GCA_039924685.1 Ktedonobacterales bacterium | reverse complement strand
CCTGTGCATGAGGAAGAGTTGATTGCAGGCAAACGATCCGGCGAGGTCGGGCGCGTGCGCATTCACAAAGAAGTCGTTGAGGAGCCGCGCACCATCAACACCACAGTGCGGCGTGAGCAGGTGCGTGTCGAAAACGTGCCAGCCGATCAAGTGTCGGCGGACGCCAGCACGCTCAGCGAAAACGCCATGCAGGGCCGTGATATCGAGGTGCCGGTGATGGGCGAAGAGGTCGTCGTCGGCAAGCAGACCAACGTCACAGGCGCCGTGCGTGTGAGCAAGCAGGCCATTGAGGAGCCGCGCCAATACTCCGATACCGTGCGCAAGGAGCATGTGGACGTGGAGGGCGTTGACGAGAATGGCAACCCGCTCAATCTGGGCGACGCGAATGCAGACCCTAACCAGCGCATGAATCCATAGGCGCAACCTTACCCCAGCCCCTCTCCTACAAGGAGAGGGGCTTTTTTTGTACGCTATGCGGGTACCATGTCAGCATCATTCTTCAACAGGCAGTTCCTCCAGCGGCTCCTCGGTGGTGGGCAGGCGCAGGTGAACGACGAGGTTGCCGCGCAGTCTCAGTTCGCGGGTGACGATGAAGACGCGGCGCAAGCGATGCAACTGCTCAGGTGTGCGGCCTGTCACCATCAGGTTGACGGCGAGCGTGCCCTGTGGCGCCAGCAACGCGGCGACCTGGCGCAGGAACAGCGTGGCCAGCGCACCCTGTGCCAGTCGCCCGCCCTCGAAGAGATCAAGGCAGATCAGGTCGTAGCGATCAGAACGATCAGATGACATATCTGCCGCTTGCCCGGCGACCCAGGCGAAGGCATCGGCGTGGATGATGGTGAGTCGCTCCTGTCGCTCAAGGTCGGCCAGCCCAAAGCGATCTCGCGCCAGCGCCAGCACCGCTGCATCGTGTTCGACGCCGATGATCTGCGCCGTGGGGCTACGTCGCGCCAGCAGATGCGCCACTGTGCCGCCGCCCAGCCCCAGCAGCAGCGCCCGACTGGGGCAATCCTCAGGCAACATCAGCCCCCAGTAGCCGCCGCCCGGCCCCGGCTGCGTCGCCGCGTCTGGCGCGTCTGGCGCGTCATCGCCCGTTTCCAGCGATTTCGACGATTCTGGCACGCTGACCGACTGCGTGACGCCGCCAACCTCCAGCGCCAGCCCCCATCCCTCACGCGGGGCAACGTCCACAGGCAACACGCGCTGCGCCTGACCTCGCTTATGTCGCCGCTTCTTCGCCAATGCCCCACTCCTCTGTAATCCGCCGATTGCGTACGATACAATATATGCAGAGTATGCTACTGAAGGGAAATGAACGCATCATGACAGCCACTCCACAGCTTCCAGAGGATGATACCTCGTCCCACGTTATAGCAGCCGAACCGGCGGCGCGGACCGAGTTGCGCTATCCGGCGCTGATGGGCATCCTGGGCGGCGGACAGCTTGCGCGCATGACGGCGGAGGCAGCGGCGCAACTGGGCGTCGAGGTGGCGATTCTTGAGCATGAGGCGCGGAGTCCAGCGGGGCGGATCGCGCTGCGTGAGATCGTCGGAGGCTGGCTGGAGTATGACCGGCTGGCTGAGTTGGCCGAAGGGGCGCTGGCCGTCACTCTCGAAAACGAGTTTGTGGATGTGGCGGCGTTGCAGTGGCTCGAAGCGCGGGGCGTTCCCGTCTTCCCGACAAGCCACACGCTGGCGACCGTACAGGATAAGCTGGCGCAGAAGCAATTCATGCGCGCAGCAGGTGTTCCCATTGCTGACTTTCGAGAGGTCACGACGCCCGACGATGTGCGCCAGGCGGCGCAGCGGTGGGGCTGGCCGCTCGTGCTGAAGGCGCGGCGCAACAGCTACGACGGCTACGGCAACGCGACAGTGCATTCAGTGGATGAGGTGGAAGCTGCCTGTGCGCGGCTCGGCTGGCCGGAACGCGCGCTCTTTGTGGAGGCGTGGGTTCCCTTCGCCCGCGAACTTGCCGTGATGGTGACACGCGGGGGCGGTGGCGAGTGCGCGGTCTATCCAGTGGTGGAGACGGTGCAGCAAAACCATATCTGCCATATGGTGCGGGCGCCTGCACAAGTGGACGCGGCTGTGGCGGCGCAGGCGGCGCAGATTGCGCAGCGCGCTGTCGAGGCGATTGCAGGTATTGGCGTCTTTGGCGTCGAACTCTTCGAGACGGCGGGCGATGTGCTCTACAACGAGATTGCTCCGCGCCCACACAACTCGGGCCACTACACCATCGAGGGCTGCGTGACATCGCAGTTCGAGAATCACCTGCGCGCCGTGCTGGGATTGCCGCTGGGCAGCGCGGCGCTGGTGGCCCCTGCCGCTGTGATGGTGAATTTGCTGGGCGTCAAGACCGAGCCCACCGTCGCTGATGGGCTGGCCAATGCGCTACGCATCCCTGGCGCGCACATCCACATCTATGGCAAGCTGGCCTCACGGGTGGGCCGCAAGATGGGGCATGTGACGGCGCTTGGCGCCACTGTAGTCGAGGCCGAGGCCATCGCCCGCGCCGCCGCCGATGCGCTGCGGTTGTGATGTGTGCCTGCTCTATGCCACGGTATCACCAGCTTGCTCCGCCAGCCATGTGCTGATGGCGTCGGCTACGGTGTTGGGCTGCTCACGCAGTGCGTAGTGTCCCGCGTCGGGGATGATGGTCAATTGGGCGTTGTGCAGGTGGTCGGCGAGGTACTGCGCGAATTTGGGCGGCGTCAAATGGTCCTGCTGGCCGACGATCACCAGCGTGGGCTGATGGATGCGCTCGATGTCCGCCATCATGTCGAAGACATCGCAGGCCGCGAGATCGCGGTGCAGCATCCCTGGCGCATTTGGCGGGCGGTTCGTGGCATACTGGCGGGCGTCGGCCTCATGCCCTGCTGCATAGCCCATCACCACAACCTCCACCGCGGCCTCGTCGGGCCGCTCCAGCGTTGCGGCGAGGATCGTGGGCAGCACCCGTAGCCGTGCGCCACTGCCGACGATGATCAGTCCGCGCACGGCGTCCGCATGATCCAGCGCCAGTGTCAGCGCGATGGCGCCACCCAGCGAGTGACCCACAAGATACGCGGACGCGATCCCCTGCCGCTTCAATTCGGCGTAGGCATCCTCCGCATAGTCGCGCACGCTCACCTGCTCAGGGCCGGGATCGCCGATACGCCCGCCATGCCCCGGTAGGTCCACCGCCAATAGCTTCAGCGCCGGGCGTCGCGCCTGCAATGCCTGCGTCAGTGGCTCCCACACATACGCGCCATCGCCTGAGCCGTGGATGAACACCAGCGTCGGTGAATCTGTTTCGTCAGCCATCGGTAACGTTACCTCTCACTACGCCTGTACATATCGTCACCGCCTACCACAGCCTGCGCAGGCGGGAGGTTTTGCTTCGCATAAGGCGCGGGCTTCAGCCGCCCGCCGGACCATGTGGCGGCATTGGCCTCTTCAGGATTACTCGTGGCTTTCAGGCCACATCCCTCCTGCACAATGGACGCCTGCCATCCGCCGCGAACGGCGCTCACCACATCTGCGCTGGCTGCCCACCTCACGCCCCGACAGACGCCCGCCGCTAGCCACTGTTACACCGCCGCCTGGGTGGAGCGGCTGTAGACGACGTTGGGATCGGTCAGCACGTTAACACAGGCGGGTTTGCCAGAGGCGAAGGCGCGCTCGATGGCGGGACGTATCTGGTCAGGCTCCGTCACCAGTTCGCCATAGCCGCCCAGCGCCTCCACCATTTTGTCATAGCGGATACCCGGCGTAAGGTCGGCGGCGGTGCTGTGGCCCAGCATGGCCTTCTGCGGGTGCTTGATCTGCGCCCACTGGCCGTCGTTGCCGATCACGCCGACGATGGGCAGGTTGTGGCGTACCATCGTCTCGAACTCCATGCCGTTCAGGCCAAACGCGCCGTCGCCAAAGAGGATCGCCACCTGCTTATCAGGGTGCGCAATTTTTGCCGCCAGCGCGAAGCCGGTCCCCGCGCCCAGCGTGCCGAGCGGTCCGGCGTCGAGCCAGTGGCCCGGCTCCCAGGCGTGAATCACGCGGGCGCCGAAGCTGACGATGTCGCCGCCGTCGCCCACCACATAGGCGTCGCGATCAAGCGCATCGCGCAGTTCGCGGCAGAGCCGCAGCGGATGGATCGGCGTGGCGTCGGAACGCATCAGCGCCTCCTCAGCCTCGTGGGCCTTCTCTTCGGCGGCGCGCACCTCGGCCAGCCACGCGGTGTGATCAGCGACATGCCCAATCGCCTGTTCGAGCTGCGCCATCACCAGCCCCACATCGCCCGCGATGCCCACATCCGCGCCGCGATTGACGCCGATCTCTTCAGGCAGCGTGTCGAGCCAGACGATCTTTGCCCCAGCCGGGATCAGCGGTGGCTGTCCATAGTTCAGGCGGAAGTCCAGCTTCACGCCGACCAGCAGCAGCAGATCGGCGTCGCCCAGCACCGTCCGCCGCGCCAGCGAGTAGAACAGCGGATGATCAGGCGGCAGGCTGCCACGTCCGCCGCCATTCAGGAAGACCGGCGCTTGAAGCCGCTCAGCCAATAGGCGCAACGGGGTGGCGGCGTCGTCCCACCAGACGGCGGTTCCCGCGAAGATCACCGGATGTTCCGCCTGTTCGAGCAGTTGCGCCGCCTGCGCAATCTGCGCCGGATCGCCCTGTTCGCGCGCCAGTGTGCGGTAGCCCTCCGAGGGAATGGTGGCGTCAGTCTTCGAGATGATGTTGTTCAGCACATCCATTGGGCATTCGAGGAAGACGGGGCCACGCCGACCGGAATCAGCTTCGCGGAAGGCGGCGGCGGTATAGTCGGCGAGGCGTTTGGTCTGTGTCACGGTGCGCGCCCACTTGGTGATCGGGCGCACCATCTCCACCTGACGCATCTCTTGCAGCGCGCCCTGGTCCCAATGCTCGATAGGCGACGCGCCGCCGAAGACGATGATTGGGCTGCCCGCCTGATAGGCGTTGGCGATGCCTGTCACGCCGTCGGTGACACCCGGCCCCGCCGTCAGCAGCGCGACCCCCGGCTTGCGCGTGACCTTCGCCCAGCCCTCGGCGGCATGCACGGCCACCTGCTCATGCCGTGTATCCATCACGCGGATGCCCAGATGCTTGCAGCCGTCATAGATCGCAGCAATGTGGCCGCCGCTGAGGGTGAAGACGACCTCGACCCCCTCGCGTTTGAGCGCCTGAGCCACCAACAGTCCGCCGTGGACGATTTGATCCATTGCGCGCCTCCCTCATGTCGTTCGCCAGCTATGCCCTGCTGGCTGGATGTGTTGAACCTGCGAAACAGTCTTGCCACGAGGATACCACGTCCAGCGGTGGCGGTGTATGTAGCGGGCAAACATGCGCAAGAGGGATTCGCCAGGAGTGCCATCAAGGGAGTGGCATCGAGATTGACAGCGCGCGGCGAAGATAGTAGAGTCATGGGTAGAGTCATGGAGTGTGATCGGTCAGAAGAATTCCGCAACGGATCAGCGTGTAAAGATCATCAGTAACCTGCGCCATTTGTATGAGGAGGACGTACAGCTACAACTGTTTCACTGATGAGAGAGGTACTTTCCGATGGCGCTTTCCCATGCTCAACTCGTTGCCACGCTCCAGCAGACATCCCCAACGCTTCGCCGCCTGACATCCACTCTCGCAGACCGCGCACTTGACTTCCGGTCGGCGCCTGATGAGTGGAGCATCCGCGAAATCCTGGCGCATCTGGTTGATGACGAAATATACGTGATGCGAATACGTCTTGAGCGCATCGTCAAGGAAGATCGCCCGTCCCTCGCTCCACACGACGAGAAGGGGTGGTACGCGAGCCGCAATACCACACGCGACCAGTTAGCCGAACTGTTAGGCGACTTCGATCTGCAACGCGCCGCCAGTCTGGGCGTCATCACCATGTTGCGCGAGTCGGATTGGGCGCGTACAGGGCATCAGCCTGAATATGGCGATTTTACCGCTGACGAATGGCTCACGCACTGGGTGACGCATGATACTACCCATCTACGGCAAATTGAGAGCATTCTGGAGGTCTACCAGACCCAATCTGCTGACAAGTGACAGGTTATCTTTCCCATCACTCCCCTTTGCAGTGAGCGGCGCCACTTCGCATCAAAAAGCCCCCTCTCCTGGCGGGAGACACCTGCGCGAGCACGATAGCGCGTGGCGCGCACGGAGCAGGCGATCCCGAAGGGAGGGGTTGGGTAAGGTCAGGCTAGGCGATGCGCTTGGTGCTGGTGGGGTCGAAGAGGTGCGTCTTGCTGGTATCCACCGAGAGCGTCAAACGTTCGCCTGGCTTCACGATCAGGTCGGGCGCCACACGCGCTGTCACGCCCTTCGTCTCTGCCGTGTCGGAGATCATCGCGCCGGGCATTTGCAGGTAGATCAACTGCTCGTTGCCCAGATGTTCCGCCACGTCCACCGTGCCGGAGAGCGTATTCTCGCCGCCCTCGCTCACCAGATGGAAGTCTTCGGGGCGAATGCCGATCACCACCGGACGTGGCTCGGCCGTGACCTGTGCGCTCAACTGGGTGGCGGCAAGACCTTGCAGTTTCAGTGCGCGCGCAGTTTCGCCCTCGCCTATCATCACCTGCACGCCGTCGCCCACCTTCGAGAGATGGCCGTTGAAGAAGTCCATCGAGGGGCTGCCGATGAAGCCTGCCACAAAGAGGTTGGCCGGGCGATCATAGAGTTCCTGCGGCGTGCCGAGTTGCTGGATGATGCCAGCATTCAGCACGGCGATACGGTCGCCCATCGTCATCGCCTCTACCTGGTCGTGGGTGACATAGACGAAGGTGGTCTGCGTCGTGTGGTGCAGGCGGCTGATCTCGGTACGTGTCTGCACGCGCAGCTTGGCATCCAGGTTGGAGAGCGGCTCGTCCAGCAGAAAGACTTTGGGATCGCGCACCAGCGCGCGACCAAGCGCCACACGCTGCCGTTGCCCACCAGAGAGCGCCTTTGGCTTGCGGTCGAGATACTCGTTGATGCCCAGCATATCGGCGGCGCGCTGCACCCGCTCCTGGATCTGCGGCTTGGGCATGCCCTTGAGCTTGAGACTGAAGGCCATGTTGTCGTACACGCTCATATGGGGATAGAGCGCGTAGTTCTGGAAGACCATAGCGATGTCGCGGTCTTTGGGCGCCACATCGTTCACTACGCGGTCGCCGATGAGCAACTCGCCTTCAGAGATGTCCTCGAGTCCGGCGATCATACGCAGCGCCGTGCTTTTGCCGCAGCCAGATGGCCCCACCAGCACCAGGAACTCGTGATCCTTGATGTGCAGGTTGAGATCGGTGATGACGGGTGGGTTTTCGCCATACCGCTTGTAGACGTGATCGAAACGGACGTCCGCCATAGTGTTGTTCCCTTCGCTGGACATTTGTGCGCTCTTGGCGCCTTCACGATGACCGCATGGGTACTTGCATGGGTACGTATATGATAGTTACAGCCTACCC
This sequence comes from Ktedonobacterales bacterium, assembly GCA_039924685.1. Classification (GTDB taxonomy): domain Bacteria; phylum Chloroflexota; class Ktedonobacteria; order Ktedonobacterales; family JADMIN01; genus JBDTAI01. The sequence goes on along the minus strand of JBDTAI010000456.1, from coordinate 1,054 downwards.
GATCCCGTCAAGCATTTTGCAGACCAGTTCGCACAACTGGTCTGCAAAAATACGGCCAGAACACTGCGACGCACAGCCGTTCCACTCCAGCATGCCCTTGATTCTGGTCGCTGTTGCGCCTATGCTTCAGATAACCAGAGTTCGTCCTGTTCAGCCAGCGCAACGATTGCGCAAAAGACTGTGAGGGATGCCATGAGCGATCAAGCCGATGGCGACGAAACACCAACCACACGGGAGGCGCCTACCGCATCTGCACCCAGCCCCACTGCGCCATCCGATCAGGAGCAGCAGGCAGCCGAGCGCATGTGCGCGATCACCATCTCGCGGCTCTATGGCAGCGGCGGTGGCGAGATTGCGGCGCGGCTGGCGCAGCGATTGGGCTGGCGACTGATCGATCATGAGGTAGTCGTGCGGGTGGCGCACTCGCTGGGCATCACCGAGGAAGAGGCCGAGGCCCGTGATGAACACACGGCGGACCTGATCTCGCGCATTCTGAGCAGCTTCAGCCTGGTCTATCCCAGCCCGGAACCGCTCTCGCCGCCAACACCCGCCGATGGAGAACACATCTACCAGCAGACGCTGCGTGAGGTGATCGAGCAGTTCACCACGGAGGGACATGTGATCATCGTCGGGCGTGGCTCGCATCTGCTGCTCGCCGACCGGCGCGATGTGCTGCGCGTCGCCATCGCTGCTCCGTTGCGTCAGCGGATCGCCTATGTGATTCGCCGCGAAGGGCTGGATGAGGCGCGCGCTACGGAACGCATCCGCCGCAAAGACGCCGACCGCAGGCGCTATGTGGAAACGCACTATCACCAGCGTCCCTTCCAGCCAGAGGATTATGATCTCAGCGTCAATACCGCCATTCTCTCGCTCGATCAGACGCTCGACCTGATCTGCCTGGCGCTGACGCAGAAAGCGCAACGGCTCGACACTCCGGCAGCAGAACTGGGGCCGGTCGCCGGTCTGCCGCGCTACCCCGATCACCCAGAAGATGTGCCACTGCCAGAAGACGCTTGACCTGACCCCGACCCCGCTCCTCAAAGGAGCGGGGAGG
>JBDTAI010000455.1:0-6686 GCA_039924685.1 Ktedonobacterales bacterium | reverse complement strand
TGTACAACTGACGTTCCATTGTGCTGTGGGCGCATACAGGCGCTAACCCTGCCGATCATGCTCATCTGATGCTCATGATGTGTGGGTGTCACACAATCCTTTCGTCCACGGGTGTTGTCACACATGACGGTGAGTGATACACTGCCCAACGACCGCCCCAGAGCGCCATGTAGCGCACGTAGTGCGATGAAGCGACCATGCCCAGACATACAGCGAACGCGGCGAAGTGAGCGCATACACGCGAATACATCAGCAGTTGGCTATCTGGCCAGCGCCGCCGTCGTTCTGAAAGAGAGGATGCCCGTGATACGTTGCCCCCGCTGCGGCCAGCCGGTCGCTGCCGACGCCATTGCATGCCCTCGGTGTGGTGAACGACTGGCGCCCTCTCCCATGCAACCCATGGGGCCGAACTTTGGCCCACCCGCCGACGGCATGAGCGGGGGCATGAACAATGGCATGCCTCCTGACTGGCTTCGCGCTCTTCAAGAGCAACAGCAGGCCCAGTCGCCAGAGCAGCAACGCGCCAATAACGCGCCCAATGGCGTCAGCCAGAACGGTCAGTGGTATGGGCAATATGGACAGGGACAGGGCTATCCGCAACAGCCCGGGTATGGCGCACAGGGGCGGCCGCAATCAGCTATTGGCAGTGTCTCGGTAGGCGATATGATCAGTGAAGAAAATCTGCCCGACTGGATACGCAATGCGGCGGACACTGGCTCATGGAGCGTGCGGCCACCAGCGTCACAGGTAGCGCAGCAACCCGCAGGCTGGCAGGGGCAACAGACATACCAGCAACAGCAACCCTATCAACAGCCGTATCAACAGCCATATCAACAGCCACCCATGCAAGCCTATCCGCAGGCCCAACCAGCCTACACAGCGCCCCAGCCTGCAGCCGCCAACGCCTTCCCCGCGCTCGATTCATCTAGCAGACTTGGCGCACCGGGCGTCTCAGTCGGCATGCCCGCGCAATCGCTCTTCGATGCAGGCGCGCTTCCGGCGTGGATGGGCGGAGCGCCCGCCAATGCGCCCTCGGTGGGGATGGTGGGGGGCATGGCAGGAGATCAGGCGTCTGGCTATGGACCGGGGTACGGACCAAACTCCGGCATGCAGGCCAGTTCATTGATAGACGATAACGCGCTGCCACAGTGGCTGCGCGATCAACGCGACAATGCGCGGCAACCGGCGACGGCTCAGGCCCCTGATGGGGCTGTCTCGCGCTGGATCACTGGCTCCGCCGCCGATGAGCCATTGCCACCCTGGATGAACCAGGTGTATGCAGGCGCAGCGCGCATGGCGCCAGCGCCGAGCACAGGCGCCTATCAATTGGCAGGTCAGCCGGCGAGCGTGGGCGTGTCGGCCAATCAACTCGTCGAAGAGTCTGTGCTGCCCGACTGGCTCAAGGCGCAAGGCGCGTTGCCTGCTGGTTCACCAGCCTCAGCCGCCCCAGTCTATACAAGCGTCAACCCTGGGCAACCTGGAGTCCCAGCCAACTCCGGAGCGGCTACCTTCTCGGCATCGGACCTGATCGATCCCACTTCATTGCCCGCCTGGGTGAGTGGGGCGAAGGAGCCGGAGACATCGTTTAGTTCATCACGCGGCTGGACTGTCAAGCAACCCGCACCGGGGCAAGCCTCCGCAGGGCTGGCGCCGGTCCGCGACGTGACAGGCCGTGTGCCGCGCCCAAATATTGCGTCGCAGGGCATCGGCCGAGGTGAACCAAGCGCCGCCGAGTGGGATGCGGCAAGCAGAGGCGCCTCCGCTTCGCGCCAGCCACATGGAGGGCCGCAAACTGGCGGGAATGATGCAGACCCTGGCTGGTATGAGGAGGCGCCGACGCGCAGACAGCCGACCGGATTTGCTGGCCATAGTCCGGCGATGAACAGCGCCGCTGCCTCACAGGGGCTGCGGCGCGATGAACTGCCCGCGTGGCTGCAAACCGGCGCTCCTGCGGGTCACCAGGGTGGCGGCTATGGGCAAATGGGTCCATTGCCTGGTGATGAATGGGGCGATGGCAATGGTGGTCCTGACTTTGGCTGGGACGATGGCGGCGCGGCCTATCAGCAAGGCGCACATCAAGGCGCCAACAACCCGTATGGCTACGATAATCCTGATGGCTACGATGGGTACGACGGCTACGAGGGCTATGATGGGAATGGCGGCTATGATGGGTATGCGCCAGCGGCGGGTATGCGCTACGAGAAACCGCAGGAACAGCAACACAAACGCGGCTGGCTGGGCTTTCTGCGCCGCAAATAAGTAGATTCCCGGTAGGTCTGGTTACCTTGCGGAGCAAGAGCAAGCAAGAGCAAAGCGGAGAGGAAGAGGTGTGGAGGAAGTTCGCGGAGTATCATCACGTCCCATGGGTGGCGCGCCCTCACGTCCAGCGGTCATCCACTCCCTGTTGATGATTGACTGCGGCACGGTGTTCACAAAGGTGGCGCTGGTTGGTCGTGTAGAGAATAACTTCCGGCTGCTTGCCAGTGTGCAGGCGCCCACCACCACCACGGCGCCCCAGGCCGACGCCATCGCCGGAGTGCGTGAGGGCATCGCCGGGATCGAGCGTGTCAGTGGGCGTGTATTGCTGCGTGATGGCGCGCTCGTCACTCCTGAGCAGCCGGATGGGGTGGGGGTGGATAGCGTCGCGCTGGCCACCAGCATAGGTGGTCCTGTGCGCCTGCTTACGATTGGCCCTGGACGCGAGGCGCTCTCAGCGCTGCTCTACCGCGCGCTCGGCGGCATCTTCGCGCAGGTTGAGGCGCTGCCAGCCTTCCCCACCAACGACTATGAGGCGCAGCAACTTGTCGCGCAGATTCACGCGCTGCATCCGCACGCGTTGCTGGTGGTCGGGCCACCCTTTGGCGCTCGGGCGCAGGGTATGCAGGGCGCGATGGAGACGACGGCCCAGACAGTCGCACACTGGCTTGACGCACTCCGCGACAACGCTCCCGCCGATGAAAGCCGTGGCATGACAGGTGGCGTAGCGAGTGGCATGGCGCTGGGAGAATCAGGCGGAGTAGCCGCAGGATTGCCGGTGATCTATACTGGCGAGCCGCAAGACGCCGCGCCACTCACCGCAGCGCTTCAGGGGCGCGCCGCCTATCAGGTGGTTGAACCGCTCTCGCCCTCGACACTGGCGCCGCTCAATCGGACGGTAGGCGCACTCTATGAGGCCACCACATTACCTGCAATTCCCAACTTTCCTGCGTTGCGGGCGCTGGCGAGCGCGCCACCCATCGCCACCATCACCTCACTCAGCGGTGTCGTGCGCTACCTCTCGCAGCACTATAAGATGAATGTGGTCGGCGTGGATGTGGGCGCCAACACCACGGCGCTGGCAGGCGCCACGGCCAGTGGCGAGTTCTTGCCTGCGCTGCACCCGAACGCAGGTGTTGGACCTGGAGCAGGGTATATTCTGCGGGCGGTTGGCGCGCAAAACGTGCTACGCTGGCTGACATTCTCGACCGAAGAAAACACCGTGCGTGAATACGCGCTGATGCGGATGTTGCGCCCACATGTCGTCCCCAGTTCGCTGCACGACATTGAATTGGAGTATGCCTTCACCCGCGAGGCGATCCGGCTGGCATTGCATGGCCCCGGCTCGCGTCTCTCAGGGCTGAGTCCGCTTGATGTGGCGCTGGGAACTGGCGGCGTCTTCGCGCACATGGCAAACCCGGCGCAGGGGGCGCTGTTGCTGCTCGATGCGTTGCAGCCGCGCGGCATCACGTCGTTCGTACTCGATACGGCGCAGATCGCGACGATGCTGGGCAGCGCTGGAACGCTGGCGGCCTCACTGGCGGCGCAGGTAGCGGAGGGTGACGCAGTGCCATTGCCGCTTGGTCCGGTGATCTCGACGGCGGGCAGTGTCCCCGATGGCCAGGGCGCCGTGCGTGTCACGCTGGAATACGCCGATGGCCGCCAGCATACCGAGACGGTGGCGCAGGGCAGCCTCGCGCGCCTGCCATTGGGGTTGGGTGAGCGCGCATTACTCTCGCTCTATCCGGCGGCGACGGTGGATGTGGGGCTGGGGCCGGGCCAGCAGGCGCGGGCCAGCGAACCTATCGAGGGCGGCGCGCTAGGGATGGTGGTGGATGCGCGTGGGCGACCTCTTGCGCTGCCCAGCCAGTCGGGCGAACGTATAGCGCGTCTTACCGCCTGGCGGCGGACGCTGGGCATCGAAGCGTAAGATCAAGTCGTTCGGCGGGCCGTGCAAGGCCAGCGGACGACGCCATTGCGGGCTTCAGCCCGCTCAATCTGGCGCCCATCAATGGCTGTGGTATACACAACGAATGCAACGAATGCAACGAACGATATGAGCGGGTGATGGAGGAGTTATGACGGCGCGCACGTTGGATTATCCATTGGGGCGTTCGCTGATCCCTGCATTGTTGCTGCGCCGCCGCCGCGTCGTGCCAGCGGGCGCGCAACTCTACGCGCAGATCAATGATCAGGTGCGCCCCGATCAGGTGATCGCCGAGGCGCAGGATCAGGGCGCCGTCACGCGGATACTCGCCGGGCTGGCGGGGCGTGTGGTGGAGACGCAGCCAGGCCAGAGCGTGACCATCGAGGGAACCGCAACGCTATTGCAGGGCGTTGTCGGGGTGGGCGAGCCGGTAGCCGGACCGCTGGCTTTTCTGCCGCATGGCGAATCGCTGGCGGTGGTCCCCATTCCACGCGGCGCCATCATCGTCTATCCGCATCGTGCGCCCCTGACGCTCTTTCAGCGCGCGGCGGTTGGCGGCGCCGTCGGCGTGATCGCCAGCAGCGCCTCGGCGCTCGAATTCGAAGCCTTTGCCCGCGCCGATCTCACGCTGTTCTTCGACGGCCTTACCCCCACCCTCACGCATTTTCCGCTCACCGTGCTGCTGACCGAGGGCTTGGGCGACACGCCGATGGACCAGGGTATCTTCCAGTTGTTGCTTCAGCGCGCCAACGATGTTGCGCTGCTCACCGGCCATACGCAGCCGCGCCTCAATCAGCGCCCGGAACTGCTGCTGCCCTTGCCGCTGGGGGCGCCCACCGTCAGAACACCGCTCGACAATGCACTGACCATCGGCGCCTATGTCGCCGTCATCGCCGGGCCGCAACGAGGCGCGCGCGGCCAGTTGCTCTACCTCTTTGGCCATCAGCAACCTGGGCCTGCGGGCCTCTGGGCGCATAGCGCGCTGGTGAGGCTCGACTCCGGCGCGACACTCACTCAACCCCTGAGCGCGCTCGACCGGATCGGTTAGGCAAGCGTTATGCCACCCCAACCAACGCCCTCTTCTCAGCCAGCGCTGGCGCTGCGCTCGGCGGCGCAGTGTACCATCGAGCAGCTCACTCACGCCTTCAATCGCGGCTTCGAGGGCTACGCCATCCCGATTACCCAGACGCCCGACACGTTGCAACGTATGATTGACGACAACGATGTTCGCCTGGAGCAGTCGCTGGTCGCCGCCGCGCCGGATGGTGAACTGGTGGGCGTTGGGCTGCTGGCGCTACGTGGCAATGCAGCCGACCGCGCGGCAGATGCTACAATAGATGCTACAACAGATGATGCGGTTGAGACTGAGGCTGAGGCAGGACTACGCGCCTGGATTGGCGGTATGGGGATCGCGCCCGCCTGGCGTGGCAAGGGACAAGGGGCCGGGCTACTGCGCGCGCTGATCGCGCAGGCAAGCGGGCGCCATGCAACGCACATCCAGCTTGAAGTGTTGGCCGACAATGTCCCTGCCCACCTGCTGTATGCCCGCTTTGGCTTTCACGAGACGCGCACGCTCACCGTCTACACTGGCGTCGCGCATATGCCGAAGCGTCGGCGGCAACCCGCGCCAGCGGCCACATTCCGTCAGCTTGTGGTCGCTGAGGCGCTTGCCCTATTTGACGCCTATCACCCGGCGCAACCTTCATGGCAGCGTGAACAGGCCACCCTGCGTCATATGGCGCAGCGGCTGGAAGCAATCGGGATGGAAGATGAATCGGGGGGATCAGAGACATCAGGGCTACGCGCCTATGCGCTGATCTCGCGCCAACCCACCGGCTACGCCATCCTTGATCTTGGCTCCCGTGCCGCCAGCGCCGTTGATCGCAAAGCCGATGCCCTTGGGCTGCTTGACGAACTGTTGCGGCGTTTCCCCGGCGCGCTGTTGCGCGCCATCAATGTCGTTCCCGGCGAGCCACTGGGTGACGCCCTGCAAGCGGCGCATTGTACCGTCGTCACCACCCAACGCGAGATGCAACTCCCGCTGCTGTAGTTGACCAGGTCGCAACGCACCCTGCGGTCCATGTGGCGCTATGTGCGCTCATCGGTTCAGTGGTCGCCAGCACCCCGGGCAGAGCAAGCTGCTGGAAGATGCGCTCCATTTCTTCCGGAGTGTTGGGCATCTCGGTGGCCAGCCACCATTTGAGCAAGGTGAGAAAGGCGCCCGCCAGCTGCCAGGACAGCACAGGCAGCGGAATCTCTGGGGGGATGTGCTCTTGTATACTCCTGTGCCAGCGCCTGTTCAATGGTTTTGCTCAACAGCATCTGTCCCATCTCCCACAGCTTTTCTCCTGCCTCATGTGCCAACCACACATTCCCTGCTGTTCTGACACACTTTCGTATAGATGTACAGTGGTGAACATTTTTATTCGATAGATCGTTGACTTATCGCGTCTGACACTCGATACTTCGAACGAACAACGTGTTCACTTCAATCATGTGATGT
>JBDTAI010000454.1:0-3223 GCA_039924685.1 Ktedonobacterales bacterium | reverse complement strand
GCTGCGGCAGGCGCTCGAAACCGATTTGCGTGATGAGGCGCTGGCGCTGGATGTGCAACTGCCCGCTACCGATGCTGCGGATCAGGAACGGCAGGAATGGCGCGAGACGCGCATCTGGTGTCCGTTCTGCGGCAAGGGGCGGCTGCTGTTGCGCATAGGGACGTCTGCGGAAGAAGTGACGTTTCAATGCGCGCACGGTTGTACGCCAGGGGGTGGTGTGATCATGGGGCGTTGCTCCGTCGAGGTGGTGCAGAGCGGGTTGACCAGCGCAAAGTCACTGCTCTCCAGGCAGGCGCTATTGCTAGGAGATCGTTACCAGCAGGCCACCGCAGTGCGTGAGTGCCAGTGTCCCCGCTGTGGCGCGCTGCTGGCAGTGCAGGTGTGGACGCCGGAGAACGCGCCCTTCATGGAGAATACGTCGCATGGCATCTATCTGCTGTGCTCTATCTGCGGCGCTGACGATAGCGCCTCGCTGTGGCATCTAGCGCTCGATACGCTGGCAGCACAACGCTTCTGGCGGCGCCATCCGCGCATGCAGGCGCTGCCAATTCAGCCGATCTCGTATGAAGGGCAGCCTGCGTTGCTGACAGGATTCACCAGCTATGACGGTGGCGCGCAGGTTAAGGTGATCAGCAATCTCAATACACTGGCGACGCTGCACATTGTCTCTACTGATGCGGGCGGTAAATAAGCGCCAGATTGGCAGATTGGCAGATTGGCAGATTGGCAGATTGGCGGACGGCGTCTGGAGGGCGGTAGGAGGTGGCGGATGATGGACGTGGATGGATGTGGATGGATGTGGATGGATGTGTTCGCGTGGCGGCGAGCGGCGAATGTGATCGTGCGGGCGGGCCAGCGGCCCAAGCCGCGCCTGAGGTTGGCTAGCGCCGACGCGAAGCCCGCCTCCGCAGGCTGGAGAGTGGTATAGAGGCGCACATGCGGCATATCGCGCATACGGCATAGAGCGAACGTTGAAGGGGAGACGAGCGGTGAAATCATTTCTGGCGATGCTGGCAACGCTGCGTCAACGAAACTTTGCGCTGCTGTGGCTAGGCGATCTGATCTCGCTGATGGGCGACTGGGCGCTGATGGTTGGTTTGCCGATCTATGTCTTTCTGCTGACACATTCGGTGCTGGCGACGAGTCTGATGCTGCTGGCGGAGAGTGTGCCGAGTGTGTTGCTCAGTTCGCTGGCGGGTGTGTTTGTGGACCGCTGGAACCGCAAGTATACGATGGTGATTGCGAATCTGCTGCTGGCGGTGGCGCTGCTGCCATTGTTGTGGGTTCGCACAGCGGATCATGTCTGGATTGCGTATGTGGTGGCGGCGGTGGAGTCGTGCATTGCGCAGTTCTTTCGCCCGGCGGAGAGCGCGCTGCTACCTTCGCTGGTCGGGGAGGAGCATCTTGTTCACGCCAATGGGCTGAACTCGGTCAGCAGCAATCTGGCGCGGCTGGTTGGTCCGGCGGTGGGCGGCGTGATCGCGGGTCTCTTCGGGCTGATGGGCATCACGCTGGTGGATGCCGTGTCATTTCTGCTGGCGGGCGCGCTGATCGCGGCTATTACGGCTTCGGGATCGGTGAAGAAGCCTATCTCTGCTGGCGTCGACGTGTCACAGTCAGGGAGTATGTTGGGGCGCCTTTGGGGTGAGGGACGTGATGGGCTGCGGGTGATCGGGGCGAGCCGCACGCTGACGGTGTTGCTGGCGATGCTGGTGATCATGGCGCTGGGCGAGGGCGTGATGGGGACACTGTATCCTGTCTTCGTCTATCGTGTGCTGCATGGGCAGGCGTTGCAGATCGGCGAGTTGATGAGCGCACAGGCGGTGGGCGGATTGCTCGGCGGATTGTTGCTGGGCTGGCTGGGCAAGCGGCTGATGGCGCGGCTGGCGATTGGCCTGTGCAGCCTGATCTTCGGCCTGATTGATCTGGTAATCTTCAACTCGCCAGCGGTGTATCCTGAGTTCTGGCTCTCGGTGGCGCTGTTCGTGGCGGTCGGCATTCCGGCGGTGGGGATGATGATGGGCATGCAATCGCTGTTGCAGGCAACGGCGCCGGGCGCCTATCTGGGGCGCGTCTTTGGGGTGGTGGGCGCGCTCACCGGCTTGTTGGGGCTGATCGGCACGCTGACGGCGGGCTTTGTGACGGACCATATCGGCGTGGTGACGACGCTCAACATCCAGGGCGGCGGCTATGTGCTGGCGGGGCTGCTGGCGCTGACGCTGCTACCACGCCATCGGCCAGAAACGAAGCCTGACGCAGATACGCCTGCTGTCGTTGCGGACACTACATCCCTGGATGCGCGTGAGGCGGTGGCGACGGAGGCGTGAGGGTCTGTAGACCTACCGCTATGTATCCTGGCTGTCCGCGCCATTTTGATCCAGCGCCTTCATGATGAGCGCCGCTATAGACGCCTGAATGGCTTCAGGTTGCTGGGCGGCGTAATCAAATGCCTGCTTCAGCGAGTCGATCATGATGTTCGCAGATGCCCGTGTTTCTTGATGATCATAGGGAACGAGAGGCGTGCTTCGGGCGAGATAGAGCGGATGGCGCGGGCAGCCATTCTGGGTCTTGCCCAGGCACTGGAGGGGCAGCGCGAGCGGTTGCGCATGGGCTATGAGTAGTTTGAGTACATCGTCAACCCTTTGGTGATAGGTCGCCCCAAATTCGCCCCAAGCCACGACAACCTTGTCGGCGCGCTCTGCGGCTTCCATGATGTACCGATTAGTGTCGCTACCAATGGGGTCCACACCCTCGGTGCGTTTTATGGGACGTTTTGGGGATTGGATGTCCGGTAGGCAAACAGGTTGACGATCTCCATGCTTCCGTATCCCCATCGCTGGCTGAAGTCTTTGCAGCGGCGAACTGTGGGGTCCTCGCCATCGGGAGTACTCGGATTGAGCATCGCCCAGAGCAGGCGTGGCTGGGCCTCATCCCAGGTGCGCCACAAGAGGTAGCGGTAATCACCAACATTAAGAGCGCCGTTCTCCTGGCTCATGCGTTTACCTCAATTGCTTGTCGGGCTTTGCGCAGGGTATAGGGTTTCTTGGGGAGTTGGTCGTCACCGGCGAACTCGTCCTGGCCATATGAGCGCACGAAGAGTGTGAGGATCACAGGTGTGGCGTGGTTGGCGGAGACGAGATCGGTGTTGGCGGGTTGGGCCAGCAGCGCCGCCAGCAGCGGTTCGCGCCACTCATCGGCGAGTTGCGCTTGCGCCGCTGGGTCG
>JBDTAI010000453.1:0-4103 GCA_039924685.1 Ktedonobacterales bacterium | reverse complement strand
CTGGGCCTGCGCAGGGTGTCGCCAACGTGATGCAGCGACGACAGAATCTCGCGGTAGGACTGGATCACGCTGGTCTCATGATATGAGACGCCATGCTCCTCACAATAGGCGCGGATGATGGGCTGCGCCTTCGCCAGATGGCCGCGCGGCATCGCCGGGAAGAGGTGGTGTTCGATCTGGTAGTTGAGGCCACCGTACCACGTATCGGCGATGATCCCCGCTCGCACGTTGCGCGCTGTCAGCGTCTGGCGGCGCAGGAAATCAAGATCGTTTTCATGCTCGACGAGCAGCATACCCTTGTGGTTGGGTGCGAAGACCGAGCCGAGATAGAGACCCGTCACCGCCTGATGGATCAGGATGAAGATCACTGCTTGCCATATCGGCAGAACCGCGAAGATCACGCCGAAGTAGCCCACAAAATGGACCAGCAGCAGCAGCGCCTCCGTCTTGGGATAGCGCGCTTGCCGTTTCAGCAGGTGCCGCACGCCACTGCGCTGCAAATCCATGCCCACCAGCGTGAGCAACGGGAAGAACAGCCACGCTTGATGCGCCACGACCCAGCGCCAGGCGCCGGATTTCTCTTCGGCCTGCTCACGGCTGAAGGCGATCATGGGCAGATCAATATCGGGATCGCAGTCGGCGACGTTGGGATTGCTGTGGTGCCGGTTATGTTTGTCCACCCACCACGAGAAGCTCATCCCCAGCAGCAGGTTGCCTTGCAGCAGCCCGACCAGATCGTTCTTCCAGGCTTTGGCAAAGACCTGCCGGTGGCCGACATCATGGCCATTGAAGCCAAGCTGTGAGCTGACGAGGCCCATAAATATGGCATCCAGGCACTGCACCCAGAAGACGCGCACTGTCACCAGCAGCGCTATACTGATGGCCAGCAGCGTGGTGACGATCACCAGCCGCGCGACGAAGTGGCTGGGTTGCCGTTCGAGCAATCCCTGTGTCTTGATGAGGCGTTTGAGTTCGCTATATGAGCCGGTATACGCGCCGGTCGTGGTGTCGTTGGCGGTGTGCGCTTCGGTAGGTGACGACGTTTCCTGTTCGCCTGACGCAAACTGTGGACTGATTTGAAGAGCCATGTGAGGGACATCCTATCTTGGAGACTGTGAGGGATTTGACATCTGTGGGATATTGCAGATAAGGCGCCACAAAGGTCCATGCTTCGTCACTCACATCGGAGGGGGCGAGCTTTGCGGAATAGGTCACCTACCCGACGCAACTCACCACCTGCCAACGTCAAGTCTGTCACAGGCTCCCGGCTGACATCCTATCTTCTCTAATTCAGAGTGTTGACGCCACGTTTTTGTTTCAGCAGTTCCGCTGAGGACACTGTGCGCGTCGCCCGCGCTGGATTCCCCGAACAGAATCGCTACCTGCGCATATGCGTGGAGCGGTCATCATAGCTATGCTTGGTAGCTATGCTTGATGGCTATGCTCATGGAGCCAGCGCAGCAGCGACCGCACACTGGCCGTCGCCAGCGCAATACTGCTGTCCGCCGCGCCATAGTAGATGGTCAGCGTGTCGCCATCGTCACCAATCGTATGTCCGCAGGGGAAGACGACATTATTGACATCGCCTGTCCGCTCATAGTCCGCTTCGGGGGCGAAGACCCACTCATCGCCCCGTAACAGGCAGCGTTCAGGTTGTGCCAGATCGAAGAGCGCAAGGCCCAGCCGATAGAGTGCGCCGGAGGCGGTCGGGCGCACGCCGTGGTAGATCATCAGCCAGCCCTCTGGCGTCTCGATCAAGGGACCAGACAGGCCAATTTTATTGGCATCCCACCACGCGCCCTGTCGCGCCTCGAGCATCAGATGGTGATGGCCCCAATACTCCAGGTCTGGCGAGTAGGAGATCCAGATATTGGCGCCACTGGGTCCACTTGGGCGATGGATGAGCGCCCAGTGGTCGCCGATGCGATGCGGCAAGAGTGCGGCATCTTTATCCTCCGGCAGCATGATCGCGCCAAGGCGCTCGAAGTCAACAAAGTCCTTCGTCCGCGCCACTGAAACGCCAGGGCCATAGCGCGAAAAGGCCGTATAGGCGAGGTAGTATGCCTGGTGTTCCGGCACGTAGGTGATGCGCGGGTCCTCGATCCCTGAGACTTCCTCTGGATAATGGATCGGATCAGGCAGCAGGGTCGGCGCTGGATCGATCTGCCAGTCGTCAACGCCGTTACGCGAGCGCGCCGCGCACAGATGCGAGTGTCCGCGCCGATCTTCGACACGACAGAGCAGCAGCGTGACGCCATCGGCGAGGCGCGCGACTCCAGGGTTAAACACGGTGTTGATGGGATAGGGCCAGTCGGAGCGACTCAGGATCGGATTGCTGGGGTGTCGGCGAAACAGCGCCTCATCTACGTTATTCGTATGTGTCATCACTTGTGTCATCACTACTCCTCAAATACTGCTCGGCGCCCGCATGTCATCTTACACATGCGCGCCAGCTATCGCTGATTGCCCAGACAGGAGCAGGGCGGCTTCATCGCTGGCTGCGTTGGCGGCTACTTCCACTTCGGCCAGTTGCAACTCCAGCGAGGCAAGCAGAAATGCGAGGGTTGATTCAGCCCCCTGATTCTGATTCACCCAATCGGGCTGGAGGCCGTCGTAACAGGCGCCTGTCTGCGCATCGAACAGGGGCAGATGGAGATCGTTGTCACCAAGAAACCAGTCGAACACGCGCTTGGCCTGCTGACGCCACTGGGCGTCGCCGGTCACACGGAACGCATCCAGATAGGCGGCGGTGGTCGCATACGCCTCGATGGGTTGCTGGTCGAAGCGTGTGCGCGCCTCGCCCTGGCGATAGAACCCGCGACAGCCAATCGGAACAAACTGCCCCTGTTCTCCGGTCTGCACGCCTGCCAGCCAGATCAGCGCGGTGAGCGCCGCCTCGACATATTCAGCCCGACACATGCTCTGGCCCGACAGCAGCAGCGCCCGCGCCAGGGTAGCGTTATCATAGGTCAGACGATCCTCAAACCAGGGCCAGTCCGCCGTACTCGATGCCTCGTACAGGCGCATGAGCCGACCGGCGAGTTCGTCACGTGCCTGCTGCACGCCGCGATCCTCACCGAAGCGTTTGAGATAGTCATGAATGCCCAGCAGGCTAAACGCCCAGGTGCGTGGCGACGCGCAGTTCAGCGCAGCGGGAAGCGCCCGGACGAAGAGCGTGTTGGCAAGGCTGACCCATCCCTGATTGGTCGAGCGACCAATTAGCGCGCCGAGCGACCAGAGCGCGCGACCGTGGCTATCTTCGGAGCCGCAGTCTTCCAGCCACTGGCCGTCATAGGCCAGCAAATTGCGAAAACGCCCGATCTCATCGTTGAAGGCATAGGCGATAAACGCCAGATAGCGCGTAGCTAAATCCCCTACCACACCCGCTTCGTTCTCCATCTCCATGACGCCAAGTTGCTCAAGGAAGACGGCGGCTATGAGGCCACGCGCATTGTCATCAAGCGAATAGCCTTCACGATAGTTGGGAACCGAGAAGGTCGCGTGTTGTACCAGACCAACACCGTCGGTCATGCGCCGCAGGTGATCGAGACGGATCGGCGGCAGTTTAGTGAAATAGGGCGCCCAGGCGGGCGTATGCGCGAACTGTGGCAGGAGCAACCGCTCGTCAAGGACTTGAGCGAAGAGGCGTTGATACTGCTCCGCGACGTGTGGCCAGGTCATCGTGCGACCGAGTGTGTAGGCGCGCTTGCGCATCGCATGGCGAGCTGCCTCGTTGTCGAGCGATGCGACCACACACGTGGCAATGGCGGCGGAATCACGGAAAGGCACGAGCATGCCCCGCTCCTCACCAAGTAATTCGGTGGCGTGTACATAGGGCGTCGAGATGACGGCCTTCCCCGCGCCGACCGTATATGCGAGCGTGCCAGAGACGATTTGCTCAGGATTGAGGTACGGCGTGATATAGAGGTCTGCCGCGCCGATCCACTCCACTAGCTCCGCCAGGGGGACGAACTGGTCGTAGAAAACAACCTGTCGTTCGACCTTCAATTCGCGGGCGAGTCGCTGAAGCTCCTGGCGATAGGCTTCGCCTTGCGTGCGGCGGACATGCGGATGTGTCGCGCCCAGCACGATATAGACGACGT
>JBDTAI010000452.1:0-2912 GCA_039924685.1 Ktedonobacterales bacterium | reverse complement strand
ACGTCACTTCGCCGGAGGGACTGCCTTGCGCTGCCTGCTCATCGAACGCGCCAGCGCGAGAGTGCACAGCCACCCAACCGTGAGAAATGGAATCAACGGAAGTGCGCCACTATACACGAACTTTAGAAATGCGAAGGCCAGCACAATGCCGATGATTCCCGCCGACTGGGCAAGCGCCCAGGAAGCGCCATGCCTGCGACAGTGCTCCGCCATCGTCGCAAGCACGAAGATGTCGAAGATACCAATATTGAAGTGTCCCCACGGCAACACGAGGAAGAAGTTGCCAACCAGTTGCCCCGGTGGTGGAATGATCGCCGCTGTATGAACTGCATACGATACGCCTGCGGCATGGCTCGACAGCACACTCTGGGTGATGTCGAGCGCGCTCAATGCCAGCAACAGGATCAGCAACGGCCACGTTCGCGCAGGAAGACTTCGACCCAGCAGTACGCCAGCAGACAGCCCCACCAGCAGCACGACCAGATCGGTGAAGGGATAGAGTTGCAGCGACAGCCCGGCGATGAGCACGCTCAGAACAACACCGACACCAAACGCAGCGGCAAGCCACCAGCGGCTGATCCAGGTTGTTGTCCATGGGATACTGGCGCTCACGAGAGCCACGACGAGCGAAAGAATCAGCGATGAGAAAAGGGTAATCACGCTCATCTCCAGTTAGAGATATTTGCCCAGCAGCAATTCATATTTCTCGTGCAGTTCAGGAGTCATGTGGGCAGGGTCGGTGATGATGGCGTTGGCGAGCGCATGGTCACACCCGCAGGTGGCGGCTGAGCGGCCGGCGGGGAGCTGCGCGGCGACCGCACGAATGATGCGCTGTGCGTTGGCGGCATTGCGGGTCAGGTTGGCGGTCACCATCTCAAGTGAGACTGCCTCTTCGCTGGCATGCCACACATCATAGTCGGTGACACAGGCAATCGTGGCGTAGCAGATCTCCGCCTCGCGCGCCAGCTTGGCCTCCGGCAACGCCGTCATGCCGATAATATCGCAGCCCCACTGACGATACAGCCGCGACTCCGCCTTTGTCGAAAACTGCGGCCCCTCGATGCAGACATACGTCCCACCGCGATGGTAGGGGATGTCGCCAAGCTCGCGTAGCGCCGCTTCCAGCCGATCACAGGTCGCGGGGCAAAATGGGTCAGCAAAGCCGACATGCGCCACCATACCGCC
Organism: Ktedonobacterales bacterium; assembly: GCA_039924685.1. GTDB lineage: Bacteria > Chloroflexota > Ktedonobacteria > Ktedonobacterales > JADMIN01 > JBDTAI01. Next base: position 1,727 of record JBDTAI010000452.1, on the reverse strand, counting down.
AGAAAAAAAGCTGTTCGGGCGACTTTTGGTGCGGTCGATGAGTTGATCGGGGAGCACGAGATGCAGTGGCGCATACTCCTCGCGCAAGCTACCCACTGCGCTCACCGAGAGAATCCATTCCACACCAAGACTTTTGAGCGCGGCTATGTTGGCCAGCGCAGGAACTTCGGTCGGGCTGAGGCGATGCCCTCGCCCGTGGCGCGGCAGAAAGGCGATCGGCGTTCCCCCCAGCATGCCCAGCGTCATCACATCACTCGGCGCCCCAAACTGCGTGGTAAGCGTCACCTCCTCGATCTGCGTCAGGCCGTCCATCTGATAGAGGCCGCTGCCGCCGATCACGCCAAGCCGGGCCGTCCGCATGAGAGGTCTCCTTGAGTTTGAGGGGGGTTAGTCCTGGCGCATCTGGCAGCCTGAGCACGCCTGGTCACTGGCCCGTGTGATACCGCCGCAGCGGGGTAGGATCATTGGCCGGACGCACGACAAAGCGCACCTGTATAATCTGATCACCGCCATTGGTTCGCACTGCCACATGACACACATAGGGGCCAACAGGCAAGTCGGTGGTATCAATCCGCACGCGCAGGTTGGTCGTCGCCGAATCCACCAACGCAGGTTCTACGCTGAGGCAGGCGATATTCGTCTCGGTATGACCGGAGAGTTGGCCACCGCCGCGATTGGCGACCTCGAGTTCCAGTTGGGCAAGCTGGTTCACTGCGATGGCGCCCGCGTCAAGCCGAAGTGGCCAGACGTAGAGCCGTGGCCCAGGCGCCGCCGGACCAGTTGCGCGTCGCGCCTGGGCGCCGGGGTAGGCGCTCTCAAACGGGCCGGGATGGGCTCCCAACAAAGGAGACATGGGAGTCATAGGAGAAGTGGCCGCATCCGGTATGCCACCGGAAGTCGCAGAGGCGCCACTCGCACGCGGGGTGACCAGCGCCGGACCATAGGATGCTCGTTGCTCCACGGCGTAACCGGGATAGACGCCTCCCGTTCCTGAAACGGTCTGCAAATACGACCATTCCAGCGCCTCACGCATCTGCGCCGCATCCACAAAACGGTCTTCCGCTTGCAGATTGAGTGCCTGGTGAATCACCCGCTCCACCGGCTCTGGCACACGCGGATTGATCGAACGGATCGGCGTCAGCATGCGCCCCCCCGCCATTCGCACCGGCGCAGCCTCTGGCACGCGACCGGTCAGCAGATGATACAGCGAGGCGCCCAGCGCATACAGGTCCGAACGCGGCTCTGAGTGGGCATTGTATTGTTCGAGCGGCGCATAACCATCGGTGCCAAGCTTCATGGTATCGTTCTGACGGTTGGGATGCAGCCAGCGCGCAATGCCAAAATCAACCAGCTTGATCGAGTTATCAGGCATCAGCATGACATTGGCTGGCTTGAGATCGCGGTAGATAATTGGCGGTTGCTGCTCGTGCAAGTAGGCCAGCACATCGCAGAGCAGCGCTCCCCACCGCACCACATCTTCCCAGGCCAATGGCTGTTTTTTGTAGACCACCATCTCATCTTCGAGATTATGGCCCTCAACGTATTCCATCACCAGAAAATAGCGGTCGCCTTCCGTGAAGATGTCATAGAGCTTGGCGAGTGAGCCATGATTGAGGTTGGAGAGCATGCGCGCCTCACGCATGAAGTCATTGATGGCTTTTTGTCGCTCCTCGGGGATCAGGTTGTTATCGCTCATCTCCTTGACGGCGCGCGGGGCGTTGTTCTCC
>JBDTAI010000451.1:0-4971 GCA_039924685.1 Ktedonobacterales bacterium | reverse complement strand
GGGTTGATCTTTGATGGGCGCATCGGCGAAGACTTCAAGCTGAGCACTGGAACCTGGATCAACAATGCGCGACTACGTGGCAGCATCAACACGTTGGGGCAACCGTGCCTGCTCGAAGTGGTGGTGGCAGCGCCGAACCGCGACTTTCTGACGGCGCTCGTCTTCCCCAATCTGTCACTGCTGCGGGCGCGCTTTGCTGAAGCGAGCGCGGGTTATGAAGATGACACTGCATTCCTGCGCTGCGATGCGGTACGCACATTCTTCATCGAGGTATTCGCCCGGCATAACCAGTCGCATGTCAGTAGCAGCGAACATTTTGCGCGTTGCCTGCTGTTGACGACACCGCCACAGCTCGATCAGAATGAGACGACCGACAAGGGCTACATCAACCAGATCGCGGTGTTGCGCAATCGCGCCCAGTTGGTCGAACTGCTCTATCACGAAGAACCAGGCGCCGATGTGATTGTGTTACCGTGATGGACTTGCCGTTGGGGTTGGCGCCTAATGCGACAACGCGAACGGTAGCATCACACACAAAAACAGCCGCCCCTTCATGGAGGCGGCTGCGGTTTGGATAGGCGGGAATAGCCCGCTAGGCGACGTGTTTGCGCGCATTGGTTGCTGGTGTGCTGGTGTGCTGGTGTGCGTGCTGGTTGAGTGCGCATGGCGTGAACCGAGCATGAGGCCAATGGCAATGGTGATCACGGCAAGGACCAACGCGCCCAAGAAGAGCGGAACAGTTGGCAGTGACAGACCAGCGGCGGCCAGCGGCGGCCAGCGACGTATCGAGACTGTAGCGTCCCGCGCCGACAAGCCCAATCACGGCGCTCACCAGTAGGAGCGTAAGGGGATACTCATAGCCGCCCTTGCTTCCCCAGAAGCCGCTTTTCCAATGGGCGCGAAAGACCGCGATGCCCATTGCCGCAACGATCCGGTGAGGGTGCGCGTATAGTGTCAGGAAGACTACGATGCTGTAAGGACGCTTCATGCGCCCAACGGGGAGGATCAGACAGGAGTCACAACCATGCGGTATGTCATTCGTGAGAAGTTCTTTCGCATCACAGAGGATTCGGATATCACAGACGACATGGGACGACCGGTTTTCCATGTGCGCGGCAAACTCTTGAGCCTGCATCACACGCTCATCATGAGTGATCTGGCGGGCAATGAGGTATATACCGTTCACAAGCGGTTGGTGGCGCTACGCCCGACGTTCGAGATCACCCGCGCGGGGCAGGAGGCCGCCGAAGTGCGCAAGAAGCTGCTCGCCTTCTTCGGTGAACACTTCACCATAGATATCCCTGGCCCAGATGATCTCGAAGTGCAAGGCAATATCTTCGACCACGAGTTCACCGTCTCGCGTGGCGGGCAGGTGGTGGCGACCATCTCGAAACGTTGGTTCAGCATCACCGAGACCTACGGCGTAGACGTCGCTCCCGGCCAGGACGACGCGCTGATCCTAGCTGCCGTGCTGGCGCTGGACCTGACCGAAGACGAAGAGCGCGAACACAACTAACCTCATGTTCGCGCTCTCCAACGTTGCTATTCGGCTGGCACTGACCAGACCTGCACGCTGCCATCCTGGCTGGCTGAGGCGATCTCTTTGCCGTCAGGGGACCACGCAGTCGTCCAAACGACATCATGATGTCCAGTGTAGATAAGTTCGGTCTTGCCGGTGGCGGCATCCCATAGGCGCACTGTCTTGTCGCTGGCGCCGGATGCGATACGCTTGCCATCGGGCGACCACGCCAGCGCATAGATGTTGGCTGCGTCGCCATGTCCGGTGTAGGTCAGCAGTGTCTTGCCAGTTGCGAGATCCCACACCAGAACTTTATTGCCGCCAGCGACGGGATTGTTGGCGCCCGCAGCGCCTGTGCCCGCAGCGATCTTCGACCCATCGGGCGACCATACCACCGACCAGAGTGAGACGTTGTGCGCGCTGAGCGAGGCGATTTGCTTGCCTGTCGTCGCCGTCCACACCTGCACCAGGCCGTTATCACTGGCCGACGCAATCGCCTTGCCGTCCGGTGACCAGGCGATGCGCTCCACCGCGCCGTTATTGCCGGTATAGTTTTCAACCTGCTGGTCAGTTGCTCTATCATAGACCTGCACACCGCCAATACCACCCCATGCCAGCAGGCGGCTATCCGGCGACCAGGCCAGACCCTGGATGAAGCCGACACTGTTGTACATGGCTAGCTGGCGCCCGGTTGCGGCATCCAGCACGAAGATAGCTCCACTGAAGGTTCCGGCGGCGATTTCTTTGCCGTTGGGCGACCACGCCACCGAGAAGACGAAGTTCGTCTGGCAGCTACAGGCGGCTGTATACTTCCAGGCGAGCGTACCAGTGGAGGCGTTCCACATCTGTACAAGCCCATCATCAGCGCCTGAGGCAAGCTGTTTGCCGTCGGGCGACCAGGCCACCCCGACTACAGCGGCGCTATGCCCATGATAGGTGAGCAGCGCGGTAGCGAGTGTTGGCACTGTGGGGGTACTGGTTCCCTGGTTCGGGGAGCTGCCTGAGCCGGGAGCGCACGCCACCAGCGCCAAGCTTAACAGCGCCACTGCCGGAGCTGTCACAGCGTATAGCCGCCAGGATCGAGTGCGTCTTCGCCGCATGCCGGAGGCGGGAGTTCGGGAAGACAGAGAAGATGGGGAGAGTAGGTCGGTTCGAGCGCGCATGGCGTCTCCTCTCAAGAGTGTGCAAGAACGTCTCATCGCTGTCATGTGTTGCTACTTGTCAAGTGTGCCTCACCTATAGCCGTCTTGACCATGCAAAGTGCGCAAGGTTTCCAGCAAGGTTATGCGCAGAATGGGTAATGGCGGGGACTGTTGGCGCGTCATACCAATTGAGATCACAGTGGCGCCACATGCGGCGCGGATTGTGTGTTATGTGCTAAATCGGTCGGTTGTCCAATACGATGGGAGATGCGCGCACGTGGGTGAATGCGGTGATGAGGGTGGGCGCGTTGGGAGGACACGCTTTGGCGCAGCGCTCAGGGCGCAACGCCGGGTGGCAGGCTTGACGCAGGAAGAACTGGCCGCGCGCGCGGGCGTCAGTGTCCGTACAATCAGTGGGCTGGAAGGCGGGACGCAGCGGCATGCACCGTATCGAGAGACGGTGCGGCTGCTGGCCGACGCGCTTGTGCTGGCGCCAGAGGATCGCGCCGCCTTTACCTGCGCCGCGCATAGCGGCAAGTGTTCCGTTACGACCACCTGCGCGGCTCCCGATAACTCGTTCAGCGCGGAGCAATCGGGCAGCACGGCCCCCGATGCCCCTGCTTGCACTCAGCCGATATGTCCGCCGCTCTCTCGCCCTTTCGCTGGCCTGCCGACGCCGCCCACTCCACTGATTGGCCGTGATGCGGACATCGCCTCTGCATGTGCGCACGTGATGCGGTCAGAGGTGCGCCTGCTCACGCTGATTGGACCGCCGGGCGTGGGCAAGACGCGGTTGGGGCTGGCGGTCGGCGCCGCAGTGGCAGGTGATTTCGCTGATGGTGTGGTCTGTGTCGCGCTGGGGTCGCTGGCCGATCCGCAACTCGTGGCTTCGGCTATCTTCACCGCTGTTGCGCAGGCGCTCGATCTCCCACTGCTGGGCAAAGGGGACTTATCGGCGCGGAATGCGTTGCTGGCGAGTCTGCGTGAACGGCGTGCGGTGTTGCTGCTCGACAACTTCGAGCATGTGCTGGTGGCGGCGAAGCTGGTATCGGAAATGCTGGCCACTTGCCCAGGTGTGAAGGCGCTGGTGACGAGTCGGGCGCCGTTACATGTGCAGGGCGAGCAGGTGTTTTCAGTGGCGCCGCTCGTCTTGCCTCCAACTGATGACAGCGCGAGTTCTGCGGTCGCTATGGCGCCCACCTTTGAGCTGATGGATACGGCGGCGCTGGCTCCGGCGATTCGCCTCTTGCTGGATCGCGCCGGGCGCATCTCCCCTGGCTTCTGCTTGACATTGGCGAACAGGGACACCATCACCGCCATCTGTCGGCGGCTGGATGGGCTTCCGCTGGCGCTGGAACTGGCGGCGGCGCGGCTCAACCTGCTGACGCCCGACGAACTACTCCAGCGGCTTGAACAGCGACTGCCACTGCTCACCGGAGGAACACGCGACGCGCCTGAGCGCCAACAGACGTTGCGTACTGCGCTGGCCTGGAGCTATGACCTGCTCGACGCCCATGAGCAGGCGGCCTTTCGCCGGATGGCGGTCTTTGCGGGAAGCGCGTCACTGCTGGCGGCGGAGACAATCTGCGCTGCGACGGGAAGCGTGACGGAGTCACACGGTTCGCTGGATTGGCTTCATGCACTGGTGGGGAAGAGTCTGCTAGTCTGTGAGGACGGCGCCACCGGTCGCCGGTTGCGCATGCTGGAGACGATCCGTGAGTATGCCTGGGAGCAGTTGTGCGTCTGTGGCGAGGCTGATGATGCGCAGCGGGAGCATGCACACTACTATGCGGCATATACCGAGGAGGCGGATGAACTGCCCCCACCGGCGCGGTCGGCGCGGTATCGGAGCTATGTCGCAGAACTGGATAACTTCCGCGCCGCGCTGCGCTGGACGATGCAACGTATGGATGTGGCGGACATTCAGCTTGGTCTGCGACTGGCAGGCACGCTGGGTCCATACTGGTATGCCAGTGGACGACTGAGCGAAGGGCAGATGTGGCTGCATGAGCTATTGGCCCGCGCTGATGAGCACAGCGATGGACATGGCGACGAGCGCGCGCATAATGAAGCCGATGCACTTAATGCCACGCTGGCTAAGTCGACCTATATGGCGGGCTGGATCGCGGCGGATCAGGGGGAATATGCGCGGGCCATGCCGCTGCTCGAACGGAGCGTCACTTTCTATCGGCGGATCGGCAATCCAGCGGCGCTTGCGGATGCGCTCAATCGTCTGGGTGAGGCCACGCTGGCGCAGGGAGATGCCGACGGCGCACAGGCGCTCTTTACCGAGACTCTGGAACTGCGCCG
>JBDTAI010000450.1:0-4217 GCA_039924685.1 Ktedonobacterales bacterium | reverse complement strand
CGGCTCCGTATAGGTGACGACGAGATCCACCTTTTCTGGTAGGTCCACACTCAAGGGCTCGTCTTTGTACGTGACGATCTCAAGCTGCATTCCATCAAGCAGATAGTACTTCGCGTCAGCCAGCAGCGCATCGGTCAGCTGGATCGTCTCGAAGGTCTCGTTGTCCATGAAGTAGTAGGCGTCGCCATCGTTGTAGGAATATTGCATGGGGCGATGCTCCAGCTGGGCGCGGGTAAAGCGCGTGCCTGCGTCAAAGGTGCGCTCCACATTGGAGCCAGTGCGCAGGTTGCGCAGCTTCATGCGCACTATCGCGCCGCCACGCCCCATCTTGATGTGCTGCCAGTCTACAATCGTGAAGAGCTGGTTATCCAACTCAATCGAGACGCCCTTCTTCAGTTCGCCGGTCGAAATCATGCGTGTGTATCCTCTCCAGCGCCGCCACTCGTTATCGCCGATAGCGTCTGAAACGCGCTGGCGCATGTCACTCAGTCTGTCATGAGACTGCTTTGTCTGATTGTCGTTTTGCAAGATGCGCTTGCGGACGCCGCATAGCCTCCACGGGCGCACAGGCGTCACATTCCCAGGATAGTGTATCACGCCGCGTTCGCATTTGCCTGCCCCCACGATGGCAATTATAGTGATGGCGCCCACCAACCATGCGAGCTGGGTAATGGTAGCGCCCCAATCTACAGTCCTCTGGCATACCGCATGCGACGATTGGCCGGGCTATACTCTATTCCAGGGTGTGATGTCTGCGATAGGAGATGACGCTATGGCGAGCGAAACAGCGCAAGCAGCGGCGCAAGCAGCGACGGCGCCAGGGCTGAAGATTCTGCTGGTGGCGACGGAGGCAGTTCCCTATGCCAAAGAGGGCGGCGTGGCGGACGTGATCGGCAGCCTGCCGAAGGCGCTGGCGGCGCTGGGGCATGACGTGCGCCTGTTTCTGCCACGCTACGGCCTGATCGATCCGCAGCAGTGGGGATTGGAGCCAACCGGCGTCACGCCTACCATCCATCAGGATGGCGTCGCGCACTGGACCTCGGTGTGGCGCGCAACATTGCCTGGTTCGCCCGCCGGTGCGCCAGTGACCGTCTATCTGCTCGACAATCATGAGTTCTTCGGCCAGCATCCGCGCATCTATCTGGGACTCGATCAGCGCGATGAGCAGCGGCGCTATCTGCTGTTCTGCCGCGCCCTGCTCGACAGCCTGCCCGCGCTGGGATTTGCGCCCGACATCATTCACCTCAACGACTGGCAGACGGCCCCTTGCGCCGCCTATCTGCGCGCAACTTATCGCCAACTGCTACGGCGCGGCGCCACGCGCATCGTCTACACGATCCACAACCTGCAATATCAGGGGCGCTGGGACCCATCCATTCTTGACGAGGCGGGACTTAGCCATGCCCAGGTCTTCACCCCCACCGGACTCGAATATTGGGGCGACGTGAACTGGATGAAGGCAGGCATCAACTACGCCGACGTGATCACCACCGTCTCGCGCCGCTACGCCGAGGAGATTCAGACACTGGAGTACGGCTGGGGGCTTGATGAGGCGCTCTTTCAGCGCCACACACGCCTCGTTGGTGTCCCCAACGGCATTGACTGGGAGGAGTGGAACCCAAAAACCGATCCACATTTGGCGGCGCGCTACACGGCTGACGACGTGCCCGACGGCAAGGCAGCCAATCGCGCGGCATTGCGGGAGGAGTTTGGGCTGCCTGATGCGCCTGACTGGCCGGTGGTGGGGGTGGTGAGCCGTCTGGTGGACCAGAAGGGATTCGATCTGGTGGCAGGGATCGCCGATGAACTGGGCAAACTGCCGTTGCAGGTGGTGGTGTTGGGGACGGGCCATCCACAGTATGAGGAGCTTTTCCGCGAGTTGGCCGAACATACAGACAATGTGCGGGCGCGTATCGGGTTTGACGTGGCGCTCTCGCACCGCATCTATGCCGGTTCAGACTGCTTTCTGATGCCCAGCGCCTTCGAGCCGGGCGGGCTGGGGCAACTGATCGCGCTGCGCTATGGCACACTGCCAATTGTGAGGGCGACCGGTGGGCTGGCCGATACGGTGACCGACCTCGATGCTGATCCACACGGCGGCAATGGCGTCAGCTTCACGGCGTATGAGGCCGCCGCGCTGCTTGACGCGCTGCATCGCGCGCTGCGCCACTGGAACGACCAAACCCATTGGCCAGAACTGGTCCGGCGGGCAATGGCCTACGACTCACGCTGGTCGGCCAGCGCCCGCGCCTACGCCGACCTCTACCAGCGCGTTCTGCGTTTGCCGCCGGTCTGACCTCACCCCAACCCTCTCCTACCAGGAGAGGGAGTCAGTAGCGGTATCAGCACATGTTCTGGCGCCTCTCCCCTCGTAGGGGGAGGCTGGGAGAGAGGTCCAGGCATGCTTCTAGCGCATGCTCCAGGATCGCTGGAAGGTGGGCCATGCTGTGCGCCGGTGGGCGCTGTTGACTACAATCGCCGCTGAGAGGTAGAACGCCATCAGCGAAACGATGATGCCTGCATAACCGCCAATGCTCAATATCCAGTTGGCGCCACCAAGCCAGATGCCCACACCGTCAGCCAGATAGGTGAATCCCAACACCATCAGAATGGCTGCTATCATCAGGTTGTCGCCAAGCGCGGCGTAGCCCAGATAGAACGAGATCAGGCTGAAGGTGAGGACGAAGATACCCGCTACATAGGCCGGTGAGCCGCCAGCGTTCGACGCCGGGAGCAGATGCGCCAGCGTCATCCATTCGAGGATCGCCCAACTGACGTTAAAGGCGCCAAACGCGCCAAACGCCGTGGCCGCAAGGACGTTGCCCCGCCGGAACGCCCACATGCCAGCCAGAAACTGAACGATGCCGCCGAAGACCAGCGCGACGGGAATCGCTATCACGACATCGCCGGGCCGGAACCACCCCGCCAGGACCACGCTGATGGTAAGCGTGGCGCTGGCGAATCCAGCCAGACCGAGTGGCACAGGATCGGCCACCATCGCCTGTTCGCGTTCCACCAGCGCCGTTGTTTCCCGCCGGTCCAGCGGCCCCTGCACCGTGCCAGAGAGTGTCCAGAACTCGCTGGCTGTGCGGTCGCTGATGTTGTTCCCGGTGTTGTTGGCGTCGGGCAAAGGCCGAACGCCCGCATTCATTGCTCCTGCCATACACGTTCCTCGCTTCCTGTGACAGTATGAACGATCATGCGCGCGGAACTGCTGAAAGGGTGCGGTTGCTCGCGGCGCTCCACACGCTTCACTCGCGCAACGCAGCAGCCGTGAAGGAACTAGACCACAGGACGAAGTGCGATGGTGTGCGCTGCGCGTCTACACAAGAAAAGATCGCATATGCCGTGCCAGTATGTCACGGTGTGATATTTATGTCACGGTGTGACAGCATGAGAGCATGACCCGCTCATGAAGCGGTAGTGTACTCGCCCGCGGTCTCGGTCTCACTTCCTGCAAAGTTGGGGACATAGGTGGCGTTGGCGCCATTGCCGAACCATTGCGGCGCGGGCAGGTGTGTGTGGAGATGGGTATGCGAGTGATCGAGCCAGTGCTTGTGCTCGTGGCTGTGGAGTGTTCCCGCCGCGACCGGCCCATGCTCGAAGCGCGGATCGATCAGATCGACATCGGCGATTTCGTGGTCATGGCCCCATGGCGCGGCCTGGCCAGGCGTGAAGTTGGCCACCAGCAGACTTTCACAGTGGTGGCGCCGCCTGCGGAATATGTCGAAGTTCTTCTTGCTTCTGGTCGCCTGCTCCTCTGGCGAGAGCGCATACCACTCGTGGTGCGGATGCTTGATCAGCCGTTCGGCTACCTCGGCGCTGGCGACGGCGCGATTGCCTGCCTTCTTGAACTCGAAGCTATAGTCAATGTCCATCAGGCGATAGAAGCGGAACTTCTCATCGGCGGGACCAACCTCGCGTAACTCGGCGCGACGGAAGGCCATCAAATAGCCCTCGATGGCGTCTACATCTGGTCCGGCGCTCTCCGCAAACTCCTTCAGATCGGTCGTCACCAGTCCATAGGGGCCGACGAGGCCAATGGTCGGATCGGCCAGCAACCGCTCAATGGGCGCCCAGATGTCGCCCTTGACCTCGATGCTGGTATCGAGTTGCACGATGATACGCCCGCGGCTTGCCTTGAATGAGGCGTTGCGCCCAGTGGCGAATCCCATGTCATGATCGGCGAAGAAGACGCGCGCGGGCAGTTCACCCAC
>JBDTAI010000449.1:0-7989 GCA_039924685.1 Ktedonobacterales bacterium | reverse complement strand
CCAACGACCGGCTACACTTCATACAGGGCAGCGCGACCGACGCGCCTGACGCGCAGTACGATCTGCTGCTCGTTCTCGACGTGATGGAGCATATTGAAGACTATTACAGCTTCCTGCGCGATTTGCGCTCGAAGGGGCGCCACATCATGCTGCACATCCCGCTTGAACTCTCGGCGCAAACGGTGCTGCGCAGCCAGGGATTGCTGCACACGCAAACGGCCTATGGGCATCTACACTATTTCACACGCGAAACTGCGCTTCAGGCGCTTCAGAACGCGGGCTATACCGTGGTGGATGCCATCTACACGCGCCGCGCACTGGAAGAGCCGACGACGGAACTACCGCGACGGCTGATGCGCCTGCCACGGACGCTGCTCTTCGCCGCGAACGAGCATCTGGCGGCGCGCTTGTTTGGCGGCTTCAGCCTGCTGGTGTTAGCCACCGCCGATGTGGAGGAACAGTCGGGGCAGATGAACGGCCTGGTAACATCGCACATCCCGAAGAGCGAACGACTATCTCATGACACATCTGGGCGTGATGGTATCAGAGCGCCAGCTCAACACCCTACCATGCTGCGCATCCGCCCGCTGCTCGTCACGCTCGTATGCGCCTCCGTGCTGCTGGCGATGATCGGCTTGTCCGCTCAGGTGTGGCGTCGCATCGTTACCCGTCGGCACGAGCCTTGATCGCCCAGTTATTGCGCAGTCGGTTGGGCTGCGATCGCGTATCCCGTGAGGTAGAAATGAAAGGAGGAGCGATTTGACTATTCGCGCAGTGGTCTTTGACATCGGCGGCATACTGGAAATTACTCCACGACACGACGATCCCACGGCGGACTTTCCGGCGCTCCACGCTGCGTGGGATGCCCGACTCAACATGGCGCGGGGCGAACTGGATAGGCGGATGCAGGAACTCGATGCGCGTCTGCAACGTATGGGGAAGGATGGCGCCATCGGCACATGCACCGAGCAGGAGTGGCTGGCGGAGTTGCCTCGCGCCACCGACATGACGTCAGAGCAACTCGACGCCTATATCCGCGACTTCTGGGATGTCTATTGCGGCCAGCCCAACGACGAACTCATCGCGTACTTCCGTAATCTACGACCGCGCTATCAGACGGCGCTGCTGAGTAACAGCTTTGTCGGCGCGCGGCGCGAAGAGCAGCAACGCTACCATTTCGATGAGATAACCAACCTGATCATCTATTCGCATGAGGTGGGGATGGCAAAACCCGATCCGCGTATCTTCGCGCTGACGTGCCAGCGCCTCTGCGTGCAGCCAGCGGAGATGGTCTTCCTCGACGATTCAGCGCAGCATGTCGCCGCCGCCCGCGAACTCGGCATTCATGCGATCCTCTTTCGAGACAACGCGCAGGCCATCGCCGACATCCAGGCGTGCCTCTGAAGGCGAACACCCTTCGCTTGGCTTCCGCATAGCAGCATGACACACTGAGCGCATCCACTGACTGCTTTCAACTCGTTCGAGCACATGTATTGTGGCGAAGGCGGCAATTCATAGGAGGTGGCGAGGTGCGGAAGATTGTGCATGATGTATCGCCAGAATCGCTGGCGCGGGCGAATGAGGCGCATCTGGCGGCGGGCTTGTCTGCGTGCATCCGCGCCTATGGTGGAGAGGTGTACGACGAGCCAGACCTGCTCTGGTGTGCGCTGGGCATCCCCATCTCAGGCTGGAATCGCGTACCCCGCGCCCAACTTGCTCTGGAGACACTGGATGCGCGCATTGAGTGGGTGACAGCGCGTGCGCAGGCGTTGCACATACCCATGCAGTGGAACATCGGCCCCTCGATGCGGCCGCTGAAATTGGGTGATCATCTGCTGCGGCATGGCTTCACCGACGATGAGGAAGAGCCAGCGATGGGCGTTGCGCTTGCGCGCTTGCCAAACGCTTTGCAGTTGCCCAAAGGTGTCACTGTCGAACGGGTGAGAGATCGCGCATCGCTGGAGCAATGGATGGGCGTGATGTACGCAGGCTTCAAGATACCCGCATCCGCTATTGGAATGTTTCTGCCCGCCGTGTCACGAGATGACCTCGGAGATGCGGGGGCAGCGAGCTACTACCTTGCCCGGCTGCATAGTGAGCCGGTTGCAACCGCCGCCCTCTCGCTGGCCGCAGGTGTAGCGGGCATCTTCGCGGTGGCGACCGTCGAGTCGGCGAGACGGCAGGGCATTGGGGCAGCCGTCACACTGGCTCCGTTGCTGGATGCGCGGGATCAGGGCTACGCCGTGGGCGTTTTGCAGGCCAGCGAGATGGGGTATCCCGTCTATGCGCGCATCGGGTTCACGGAACAGTTCCGCTACCACACCTTTCGCTGGCAGCCGCAGTAAGTCTGCTGCGCCAGCTAGTGCGATGCGATATGAGCGTGCTAGCGTAGCCGGTAGTAGGTCAGCAAGCCCACCAGTTCATCGTGCGGCAGGGCGTATGCGATGTGGTTGTCCCGCCCCACTATCGTCTCAGCCGCGATCAGCGAATTGAGGATCGCTTCTTCCACAGCCTCGACAACCGCCAGGAAGAGGTCCGAAACCGTCCAGGCATCCTCCGACATTCGTGGAACCTCTACGATAGGTGTGGCAGGTCGCTGCGTGAGTTGCGATCGGCGGTTCGTCGTCGAGAACGCGATCACGAAATCGCCGCTGGTGTCCTCGCCGATGGCGCCCGTGCGCGCCAGTCCGAACGTAGCGCGTTTTGCCATGCGCTCCAGCAGGCGCGAAGACGCAGGCGCATCGGTCGCTATGACGATCATGATCGAGCCATCACCAGGCGGTGGGTTAGGCGCCTGGTCCGGCAGCAACCGATCCAGAAAGCGCTCGCCGATGGGCGCGCCCAGCACCCGCAGCAACGGACGGCTGCCGCAGTTCGTCTGCACGAGGGCGCCCACCGTCACCGCGCCATCGAACACTTGCCGCGACGCCGTGCCAATGCCCGCCTTGAAACCGAAGCCGATTGTCCCAGTTCCCGCCCCGACATTGCCCTCAGCCACAGGTCCCTCGTCTGCTGTCTCGATGGCGCGCCACACATGCTCCTCACGCACATGGCGCCCTCGCAGATCGTTCAGGAACCCGTCATTCGTCTCGCCCACGACACGGTTGAGGGCGCCAGCTTTCAATCCAAGATCGGCATGGTCACGCATCATGTACGTGCCGAGCGCATCTGCTACCAACCCAACGTTCATCGTGTTCGTCAGCAGGATCGGCGCTTCGATGGTCCCCAACTCACGCACCTGCTCGAAACCCACGACTTTGCCGAAGCCGTTGATGGTATGCACGGCTGCGGCGACCTGCTCCTGAAACAGATCACCGCCATGTGGCACAATCGCCGTCACGCCTGTGCGTACAGGACCAGCCCCCGGCGTCAGGAGTCCTGCGCCAGCGATCAATGTAACGTGTCCGACGCGCACTCCAGGCACATCGGTGATGGCATTGTGCGGCCCAAGTGGCAATCGTCCAGACGTCACACCCAGATCGCGTAGCCGTGTCATGACGCCTCAACTCCCTTCATTCGGCAGGTTTTGCTGATTCCATATTCTATATCAGAACCGACGGGATAGTTGACTGAGGCGCGTGAACATACATCTTACTGATGAAGGAAAATGCGCATTCAAGCCGTATGCTCCCCAATGTAGCCAAATGGCTTAGGGAAATACTTGCAATCAGTTATAATGATAGATATGTTACTGCTCTCAAGGAGGTAGCTTTAATGCGTTTGGTATCCTTTGATGTAAAGCACTGTTTCGGCTTTCGCAATCGGGGTGTGGTGAATTTAGATGACCGAACTAATCTCATCTATTTGTTGGGGAAGAATAGTTCTGGCAAAACCTCATTCTTGACAGCTATGGCAAGCATGTCTTCAACCTTGCCGCCAGTGCAGCAGCCAAATTTTGCCAATTTTGATCCTACAAGTGATGTGAGCTTGCTCGTAGCTAAGTATCAATCCGAACCTGGCGACATGAGTATAGATAAGTTCATGAGTGAGTTCCGTAGGAAACAAGATGAGCAGAGTCGTAATGACCAAGCTATTTTTTATTAGCGCGGAGTACAAGCCAATCATGGCTACTATGGAACGGTCTATCCACACCATATATACAAATGTATTCGAGGAATTCGAGAAAGCTCAATACATCTGGGTATCGAGAAATTCGGGGGGTGACTATCATTTCACCTCATCCAGCACATTTGGCGATTCCGTTCGCCGCATTGAAGAACTTGAAAAAGCATGGTTGGAAGCGTTGCAACAGCAGAACCGTCAGAATACTAGAACCCAGATTTTTATCAATGGCGGCGCTCGTAACGTAAGTTTGCTCACAGGTCAACAAATTGAGAATCTGCTATTTGCTCAGTTTCCCCGAATTGTTTGGTTCAGGGAAGAATATTCCCTCATTGACGCTCTCCCCGACCGTATTACGTCAAACCTACTAAGCAGTAATTCCAGCCCTTTGACATCGGCATTTGTCACATTTCTCGGAGCAGACGCTGTCAAACATCTTTTGATAACAGATAATCCGAGAGAACGACGTTCGATTCTGAGTGAATTGAACGCCAAGGTTCAGGAACTTACCGTTGCAGTCAATCAGGGACAGCCCTCAGTAGCGGATGTACTCAACTTTGATCTTGACCTTGCAAATGGGTTGCAGATAACGGCTTTGACGGGTCGGAAACAGTCATTCTATCGCCAGATCAGCGACAACACAAAATTCCTATTTGCTTATCATCTCTACAGTCGAGTACAAGATCTTCAAGGTAGTGTTCTGCTATTTGATGAACCGAATAATGGTTTTCATGCGACATCTCAAGAGAAGCTGCTCAAGTTTTTACAGGCGCTTGGTAAGAGTGGAACTCTGGTCATTCTGTCAACCCATTCAGAACATATGATTGACTCTGAATATCTCGGCAATGTGCGACTGATGGGTGTGGATAGCCAAGCGAGCGATGCATACCTTCGCATTGTCAACCACTACTATGCTCCTATTGGTGGACCGGGAGACTACCTCGCATTGCGGCCCATTGCAGATGCTATTGGCTTGAAGTATGGAGCTATCAGGTTTAATCAATCAGACAGAATCATTGTCACAGAGGGTGTGACAGACAGGCTATACCTTCAATCGCTCGCCCAACTACTGGGCTATGAAGGCTTTAGTTTCGCGCCAGCAGCAGGTGAAAAAGCAATTCCTCATGTGCTAGCATTGCTTATCGCACAAGGGTTTCGGTTTAAGTTGGCAATCGATACGGCAACTGGCGGTAATACCACAAAAAACGTAGTACAACGTGTCTATGGGATAGAAGATCAGTTCATTCACGAGGTATCAATACCAACCTCTTCCAAAGAGAAAAAGGGATCTGGTGTTGAAGATCTCTTTTCCAAAGCTGACTTCCAGAAGCTGCTTGAACGGCTTGGATGGCCAATTTCACCCGAATTCATGGGCATGAGCAACAGCGAGTACATGAACCTTAAAACCAGCCCGTCTAAACGGGTCATTGCGGACTGGCTTAACAAAAATATCAACCTCTACAAAAAAGCTGATTTTGACGACGAAACGCTGCGACTATTTCGCGAGACATTGGACTTTTGCGCGAATGAGCACTGGTTTGCGCTTGAGCAAGTGTTTTGACATAAAAGCCCCCTTCCCGGACGCGGGAAGGGGGTTGGGTGATAGGTCACTCATGCCGTTACAGCAGCATCGCCAGTGGCTGTTCCAGCAGGCGTTTGAGTTCCTGGAGGAAGCGCGCCGCCACGGCGCCATCCAGCGCGCGATGGTCGGAGGAGAGCGTCACCTTCAGTTGGTCGCGCACCACTACCTGACGGTCTGGTGTCGCAACCGGCGTCGGTGTGATCGCGCCCACTGCTAGAATCGCGGACTCCGGCGGGTTGATGATCGCCGTGAAGCTCTCGACATCATACATGCCCAGGTTGCTCACGGTGAACGTGCCGCCTTGCAGCTCTTCCGGCTTCAGCTTGCCTGCGCGGGCGGCGTCGGTCAACCGGCGCGACTCACGGGCGATCTCCAGCACGCCGCGCTTGTCGGCGTCGCGCACCACTGGCACGATCAGCCCCTGCTCAAGCGCCACTGCCACGCCGACGTTGACCTGCTTCTTGTAGAGGATGCTTTCACCGTCGAAGGAGACGTTGACCTGTGGCAGATGCGTCAGCGCCTGCGCCACCGCCTTGACGATCAGGTCGTTGTAGCTGACCTTGATCAGTGTTTCCAGCGTCGCAGCGTACTCGTTGACGGCGCTGCGGAACTCACCAAGCTTGGTCGCATCAATTGCTACCGTGACGTAGAAGTGCGGCGCGGTCTGCATGCTCTGCTGCAACCTGCGCGCAATCGTCTTGCGCATCTGCGAGAGCGGAACCGCCTCCACATCCGCGCCAACCGACTGAGATACTGGTGCGCTGGCGGCGGTGATCATTGCCGGAGTGATCGCCATCTGCTGGCCGGTCTCCTGCTGTTCGAGCGCCGCCTCTACATCGTCGCGGATGATGCGCCCGCCTGGACCGCTGCCATGCACACGCGCCAGATCAACGTTGTGTTCGGCGGCGATGCGGCGCGCGATGGGGCTGACAAAGAGCCGCCCGCTGGTTGTCGCCGTCTCTGGCGGCGTTGGCGCAGTGGTCGCCGTGTAATTGGTGAAGTCATTGTACACGCCGTTGCTTGCGCCATTGCCGTTCAGACCGGAGGTCGCAACTGTGGTGGCGGCTGTCGCTACTGCTGGCTGGGCGGCGGGCTGAGGCGCGGCGTTGGCATGTGTCTCGCCATGCATCAGCGCACCTGGTGTTCCACTCTCGCCATCGGGCAACGGCTCACTGGGATCGCCAATGAGCGCCATTGCCGCGCCTACTGGCAGCGTCGCTCCCTCCGGCGCCAGAATCTTGCGAAGCACCCCTGCGGCGAACGCCTCAGCTTCGATGTTGACCTTCTCGGTCTCGATCTCGGCCAGCGCGTCGCCCTTTTTGATGGCGTCGCCCTCATGCTTGCGCCAGGTGAGGATTTTGCCCTCTTCCATCGTATCGCCCATCTTGGGCATCACGACTGTGAACATCGTACTTTTGCTCCCTGTCGCTGCTCTAACGGACGCCTGCGACCGCGCTTTGTGTGCGCTTCGCTGGAACAATCGCCCGCACGGCGGCAATCACGTCGGCGCGGGTGGGCAGCGCGGCCTGCTCCAGTGGCTTCGAGTAGGGCATCGGCACGTCTTTGCCGGTCACATGCTGGATCGGCGCGTCCATATAGTCAAAGGCGTGCTCGTAGATCAGCGCGGCGATGCCCTGGCCGGTGCCATAATACTTCCAGCCCTCCTCGGCCACCACCACGCGATTCGTCTTGCGCACCGATTCGAGGATCAGGTCAAGGTCAATCGGGCGGATCGAGCGCAGATCGAGCACCTCGGCTTCGATGCCATCTTTCGCCAGTTCCTCAGCCGCCTGCAGCGAGATGTGGACCATGCGCGAGAAGGTAACGATGGTGACATCGCGCCCCGGACGCTTGATCTCGCCCCGATTGAGTGGCACGGTGTACTCCACGCCCTCGTCGGGAACTTCGCCCTTGACGCTGTAGAGCAGCTCATGTTCCACGAACAGCACCGGATCGTCGTCACGCACGGCGGACTTGAGCATGCCCTTCGCGTCATAGGGTGTGGCAGGCATCACCACCTTCAGGCCGGGAATATGCGCGTACCAACTCTCGAAGAACTGTGAGTGCTGTGCGCCGCGTTGCGCCCCGCCACCACCCGGCATACGCACCACCATTGGTATGCGCGGCTGGCCACCGAACATGTAGTGGAACTTGGCGGCGCTGTTCACAATCTGGTCGCTCGCCAGCAAGCTGAAGTTCATCGTCATCAGTTCGGCGATGGGACGCAGTCCAGTGAGCGCGGAGCCGATAGCCGTGCCGATGATCACCTCTTCGGCCAGTGACGTATCGCGCACACGCTTCTCGCCAAACTCTTCGATCAGCCCTTTGGTGACGGAGTAGGTGCC
>JBDTAI010000448.1:0-13467 GCA_039924685.1 Ktedonobacterales bacterium | reverse complement strand
CGAAAGCTCCAGTGATGAGCAGCGTGTGAGCGTGATGGCGCTCAACAGCTTTCTGCTGCTGGGGATCGGCGCGCTGGGTGGGCTGATTGGCGGCGCCGTGCCAGAGATTGTGGGCCAGATCACGCATCTCTCCGCCACCAGCGTTGTCCCGTTGCGCTGGGGTGTGCTGTCGGCCTCGATCATCGTCTTTCTGCCCGCGATTCCTCTATTCTGGCTGCGCGATCTGCCCCGCAACGGCGCCCCGCACAGGCATGCTGGCGTGCAAGGCACTGGCCTGGCCGACGAAGCTGCGACGCCCGCGCAGATGGCGGCTCCGCTCACAACACCGTCTGCCACAACGCCTGACATCATGCCAAACATCGAGAGGGGCAATGGACAGGGAGGCTGGGCGCTGGTGGCGCTCTTCGTCATGCTGCTGCTGCCCGATCTGCTGGAAAGCACCGGCCAGGGCGCGGTGGTCGGCCTGCTGCAACTCTATTTCTATCTGCGGTTTGCGCTGGGGCCGGGCGCTATCGGAGTGTTGAGCGCTACGGCGGGGCTGCTCTGCGGCGTGATGGCGCTCTCGGCGCCACGCATCGTGCGGCGCTATGGCAAACTGCGCACGATCACCAGCGTGCAGTTCCTGCTGGCGCCGGTCGTGCTGATCATCGGATTCTCACCGCTCTTTGCCTTCGCCGCTGTGGCCGAGTTTGCGCGCAATACCCTGCGCGGCATCTTCGAGCCGGTCTACGCGACATTTGCGATGGAGCGTGTGGCGCCTCGACGACGCTCCACCCTCAGTGGTTTCTATAGTCTGACGTGGAGCGTGGGCAACAGCATCGGCCCTGGCGTGGCGGGCTGGCTGCAAGTGCATGTTGGCCTTTCGGCGGCGTTCGTGGTGGGCGCAGTCTGCGAGGCGCTGGCGGGCGCTTGCCTGCTGTTCTTCTTCCGCCACACACAAGGGGTGGACTGAAGGCGTGGCGCGCACCCACCCGTGGCCCGTCCGACGACACCGCCCGCCATCCACCATACATGGTCGTCTCACAGGCCGTGCAGACGGGATCGGTGCGCCCCATAGAGGCCCATAGGGGACTGTAGGCGCGGGTTTACCCGCCCCAGGCCACCCACCGCTCCCTTCAACGGGTGATCTCGCGTCTCAGCGCGAAGCCGCGTGGATTGGTGAGGTAGAAACCGAACCACTCATAGAGACGATGGGCGCGGGTGTTGGTTTCTTCGGTGTTGAGGACGATCTTGGCCACCTGATGGCGCTGGAAGTAGCGCACCGCCTCGGCCATCAGCCGCGCGCCGACACCCTGGCCCTCGGCGCTGGGGTGGACGGCAATGCGCACGAGATAGCCAATAGCGGCGTCTACCACGTTGAATTGATAGCCGACGATATTACTCTCCGGCGGTCGGTCGGGGTCTTCGGCGACGACGAAGTAGGGGTAGGTCTGCGCCACTTCGAGGAAGGCGGGCGCGTCATGGCGCCAGAGATCGTCGAAGCAGAGCCGCTCCAGCGCGACGAGCTGACCAGTATCGGCAGGCATAAACGGACGCACGCGCACCCGCTGATTACCCTCGGTGGGGATGATATAGCCCGTCTTGTCATAGGAGCGCAGCAGGCTTGCCAGCATGAAGCCGCGCGCCTCGAGTGGCTCATGCAGCCAGTCGGCTTCGAGGTCGGAGCCTGAGTAGTAGAGTGCGCTGACGCCGCGCGCCGCCAGCCGTCGCAACAACAGGGGCAGCAGCAGATCAAGGTATTCGGCGAAGCGCTCGCCCTCGCTCCACACCAGCCCGAAGCCGCCGATCCAGGCGCAGGGCGGCACGACACTGTTCGCCAGCAAAAACGCCTGAAGTGAACCGCCCACCCCACCAGATTCGCCGGAATCGTCGAATCCACCAGCGATGCCCGCAGGGACACGACGCGCCAGCAGTTCTGTGGGGGGCATGGGCGCGGGGGCAGGCGCTGACGTGAGCGTCCGGCCAGTGGCGACGCTAAAGGCGCCAACCGCCGGATAGAGATCGAGCAGACGCGGCAATTCTTCGGGCGCAAAACGCAGATGCAGATACTCCGACGTATCTATGATGCGCCGGATCAGTGGTATATCTGCGCGCTCCAGGTCACGAAGCGCCAGTGTCTCGCGTCGAATCATCATGCGATTCGCCATCGCTTTCCGCTCCACCTCATCGTGTGTCGGCCTTGCTGTTCTTTGCCATCCTGATCGGGTACTGACCCTGGCGCCCTGCTGGATGAGCCGTGAACTTCAGGCCGCGATCTCGCCCTACACCACCCGCTTGCGTTGTCAAACACCATGATTCCCATGATTCCCATGATCCCCATGATCGCTTGATATGCCTAGATTGGCTGGGCCACACCGCTAAAGAGCGCACTGAGTGACAGGCCGTTGTGCAGGCGATAGATGGCGCTCGCCAGCAGATCGGCGACCGACACGATGCGCAACGTGGAGAGCGCCGCCATGATCTCTGGCCTGACAGGAATGGTGTCCGTCACCACGATCTCGGTGATCGCCGGATGATTCAGCTTGCGCGCCGCATCGCCCGCAAAGACACCATGCGTGGCGACCACCCGCACATCGGGACGCGCGCCTGCCTCCAGCAGCGTATCCACCGCCTGACGGATGGTGCCGCCGGTCGAGATGATGTCGTCAACGATGATCGGAGTCTTGCCGCGCACATCGCCGATCACGGCGGCGATCTCCACCTGATCGGCGGTCATGCGGCGCTTGTGCAGAATGGCGATGGGCAGCCCCAGCAGCCGCGCATAGCTGTCGGCGCGCTTCACCCCACCCGTATCGGGCGAGACGATCACGCTGTCACGCGGCACATGCGTGTGCAGATAGTCTGCCAGCAGCCGGATTGCGGTGGGATGGTCCATGCCGATATCGAAGAAGCCCTGGATCGCCGGGCTGTGTAGGTCAATCGCCAGCACGCGGTTGGCGCCCGCCGCCGTGATCAGGTTGGCGACCAGCTTGGCGGTGATCGGCTCGCGCCCTGATGATTTGCGGTCCTGGCGCGCATAGCCATAGTAGGGAATTATGGCGGTGATGCGTCCAGCGGAGGCGCGGCGCAGCGTATCAAGCAGGATCAGCAGCTCGATCAGGTTATCGTTGACCGGCGCGCAGGTAGACTGGAGAATATACACATCGCGTCCGCGCACGCTCTCGCCCAGTTGCACATACATCTCGCCATCGGGGAAGCGTTCCACGCGGCGTTCGAGCAGGGGAATCTGTGCCTTATGCGCCACGCTGTTGGCGAGTTCCTGCATCGCCATACCAGAGATCAGGCAGGGCGAGAAGAGATTGTTGGCGGCGGAGACCGGCTGCGACTCACTCATCACCATCGTCACTCCCGTGTGGAACACGGGGTCTAGTTCCGTTGCGCCATCAGACGAGGAAGGCATCGGAGACAGCGGGGGCATCGAAGACATTGCGACTTCTCCCATTACAAGATAGCGCCCGACATTCATCGTAAGGTTCGCCATGTTCGCCATGTTCGCCATGTTCGCCATGTTCGCCAGCGCGCAGCCAGCGCGTAAGCCCGCACATGCAAGGCGTTCGGTCCGGCCAGCGGCCTATCGGCCACGAAGCCTGCCTGCGCAGACTGGAGACGGTGTCCCGATAGTAGCTAGCGGCGTGGGTGGGATGGCTCATGTTCGTGTGTTTGGCTTTTCATATCGTTCTTGCCGCTGATGTTGGTCGCTTCAGTGTCGTGCGCGGCGCCATAGGGTGTTGGCTGGCCACGATAGGCATTGGTGATCGGTAGGCGACGGTCACGTCCAAAGGCGCGGGCGGTGATCTTCACCCCTGGTGGCGCCTGTCGCCGCTTGTATTCGCTGCGGTCCACCAGCCGCATCACCTGGCGCACGGCATCCGGCGCAAAGCCCAGCGCCACAATGCCCGCGAAACTGCGATCCTCCTCTACATAGGCCCGCAGTATCGAGTCCAATACATCATAGGGCGGCAGCGCGTCGGTGTCGCGCTGATCGGGGCGTAACTCCGCTGAGGGCGGCTTTTCAATCGTGCTGGGCGGGATCAGCAGATGGCCAATCTCGTCCTGCGCCCGCGCATTGCGCCAACGCGCCAGATCATAGACCAGCGTCTTGAACACGTCTTTGAGGACGGCGAAGCCGCCCGCCATGTCGCCGTAGAGTGTAGCGTAACCGACAGCCATCTCCGACTTGTTGCCTGCCGTCAATACAATCGCTCCGGACTGGTTGGAGAGCGCCATCCACAGCAACCCACGCAGCCGCGCCTGCACATTCTCCTCCGTCAGCGTATGCGTGACAGGCGGGAAGGTGGCCAGCGGCTCGCGCAACGTCTCCATCGTGGCGGCAAACATCGCTTCGATGGGCATGCTGAGATAGCGGATGCCAAGATTCTGGGCCAGCGCCTGTGCATCGTCACGGCTGCCTGTCGAGGAGTAGCGCGAAGGCATCGAAATGCCGATCACCTTGTCAGGGCCCAGCGCATCTACCGCAATGGCCGCCGTCAGCGCCGAGTCTATGCCACCGGAGAGGCCAATGATCGCCTCATGGAAGTCACATTTGCGCACATAGTCGCCAACGCCCAGCACCAGCGCGCGATACGCCTCCTCCACGCGATCGGGCAATGGCTCGATGCGCGCGGGCGATCCCAGGCGCGGCGGCGCGGCGTCCTTCACTGAGACGGCGGGCGTGTGGCGAGCGGCGGGCGGCGTGGCGGGCGCCTGCGAGACGACGATGCGCTCGATAGGCAATTCCTGCGGGATGGCTCGATCCTCACGCCGCAGCGGATCGTGCAGTCGCGTGCGAAAGACCTCCTCGATGTCGAGGTCCACCACCAGCAGGTCTTCGGCGAAGGCGCGGGCGCGGGCTACCAGTTCGCCATGCCCATCGAAGACGACGCTGGAGCCATCGAAGACAAGTTCATCCTGACCGCCGACGAGGTTGAGATAGGCGACCATCGCGCCGGTGTCCGCCGCACGGGTCGCCAGCATGCGCTCGCGGGCGCCCTGCTTGCCGACAAAGAACGGCGAGGCGCTGATGTTGAGCAACACTTCGGCGCCCGCCGCGCCCTGGGTGGTTGGCACGCCAACCGGACGCCAGGCGTCCTCACAGATCGAGACGCCGACCGTCACGCCATCAATGATGAAGAGCGGCGTGCGCGTTCCGGCGCTGAAGTAGCGGTCCTCATCGAAGACGCCATAGTTGGGGAGATACTGCTTGTGATAGACGCCATAGCGCCTGCCCTCGCGCAGCACGGCGGCGGCATTGTAGATATCCACCACGCGGTCAACGAAGCCGACAACCAGCGTGAGGCCAGAGAGGTTGGCGGTTTCACGGGTAAGGTGATCGAGCGCAGCCAGATTATCGGCGACGAAGCCAGGCTTGAGCAGCAAATCTTCCGGCGGATAGCCAGTCAGCGCCAGTTCGGGGAAGGCGACCAGCGTGGCCCCCTCATCGTGCGCCTGTCGCGCCGCCGCCAGCATGCGCGCAACGTTGCCCGCCAGATCGCCGACGGTGACGTTGATCTGCGCCAGCGCGATGCGCAGCCGCCGCGCCTGCATAGGCTGCATGCCATTGGCTGCCTCCGCCACAGCGCCAGTATCAACTGTAGCGCCATTTGCGGAGCTAGCAGAAGTATGAGTGTTGTGCGCTCGCATGATGGTAAGCCCGCCTATCGCCTCATCGCGCCAGGTGGCGCGGCGTCACGCCGTCGCTCTTGTCTCCTCTGTAGCATGTGACATGCAGCGGCATTTTGGCAAGCGACAGGGCGGTATAGGGCATGTGTGGGCGTACCTGTTCGTGTACCTATTCAGACGCCGCCAGCGTCGAGAGGGCAGCAGGCATATTCATACGCAGGGCTTATAGCCTGTTGTGTTCGCTGCCAGATGCGCTGAGGGTTATAGCTAGAACGCTGCACTCCGGCACGCAAGAGCGCCCGTTCCGCTTCAGCGCCTTCAAGTGACTGGTAGCCACTCCCCCTCATGAAACCACCTTGACGTGGAGGCGCTGCGCATACGATACTGACGCTGGCGCATGAGATCGTCATGCACACACCATACGGGCGGTTGCTGAAACTGGTAGACAGGGCAGACTTAGGATCTGTTGGGGTAACACCCGTGAGAGTTCGAGTCTCTCACCGCCCACCTTTCTTTCTCCTTTCCCTAGTACCTGCCATTGATCCTCGATCCTCACGGTCAAGCGACCAGCGCGATGGATTGCTGGCGATAGAACTGCGAACACGCTGGAGTTCGCCGTCGTTGCGAAGAATGTACTCGAAGAATGTGCTCATAGTAGTTGCGCTGCCCGAGCGACGTTCCCGCTGGCAAAAGACCACGCGCCACTGCCTCCCGCGTGACGGCTGCCTTGTATCCATTGATACATGCGCCACGTGATCTGCGCCGAGAACGTGGCAGCGCCTCATGCGCCGAATCGCCACCACCCCTACAGCAGAACCACCTGCATTCCCCCACCGATTCCCAGGGCGCAAGGTAGCGCGAAGTACGGTATAATAGAATGGTCATCGTGAATGGTCATCGTGAATGGTCATCGTGCCAACAGACAAAACCAAGACGAAATACACAAAGGACACCAGCGACATGCTCGACGCCACAGACCGGCGCCGAACGCTGTGGAGGCAGTAGTGAAAGTCACCGTCGAACGCACGCCTGAGAGCGAGGCCGTGCTGAATGTCGAACTCGATTGGGCCGAGCTTGAGACCGCATCCAACCGCGCCTATCAGAAGCTCGCCCAGAAATATAATGTCCCTGGCTTCCGCAAGGGACATGCGCCCCGCTCGATGCTCGAACGCATGCTTGGCAAAGAGGCGATCTATCAGGAGGGGCTGGAAGACCTGATCGAGCGCAGCTACCGCGACGCCGTGCGCGAAAACGACCTCACGCCACTTGGCCAGCCGCATGTGGACGCGCCACCCATCGAGATCGGCCAGCCCTACCACTTCAGCGCGCATGTGCCGATCCTCACGCCCGTCACGCTCGGCGACTACACCAGCATCCGTGTGGCCGAGCCGCCGGTGGAGGTGACGGATACCGAGGTGGAGGAGACGCTCGAACGCATCCGCCAGAACGAGGCGATGTGGCTGCCCGCCGACCGCCCGGCGCAGTATGGCGACCGCGTGACGGTGGACCTGCTGCTGACGGCGGGCGAGCGCCAGGTGAGCAATCTGCACGACAACGAGTTCGAGTTGAGCGAGGAGCGCGAAGGCATCTTCGCGGGCATGGACCAGCAACTCATCGGCACGCGTGAGGGCGAGCAAAAGACTTTTACCACCTCCATCCCCGAAGGTTATGCCAACACCGAGCTTGCGGGCAAAGAGGCCAGCTATGATGTGACCATGAAGGCCGTCAAGTACCGTGAGTTGCCCGCGCTCGACGACGAACTGGCCAAGACCGTCGGCGACTATAGCACGCTCGACGAGGTGCGCGGCGCCATCCGTGAGCAGTTGCGCACCCAGAAGGAAGGCGACGCCCGCCGCAAGCAGCGCGACGAGGTGACACAGGCGCTGGTAGACATGGCTGAGGTCAGCATCCATCCGCTGCTGGTGGAGGATGAGGCCGACGTGATGATCCGCGAGACGCGCCGCCTGCTAGAACAGAACCGTATCGCCTTCGACCAGTATCTGGCCGCCACCGGCAAGAACGAGCAGGAGTATCGCAGCGAGATCGAACCGGAGGCGCGTGAGCGCGTCAAACGCGACCTGGCGCTGACGGCGGTGGCCGATGCCGAGGGCATCACCGTTGACGACCAGGAGGCGCAGGAGTGGCTCGATATCCTCAACAGCGTTGGCGGCGGCAAACCGATGCGCCTGCGCCAACTCAGCGCTGGACAACGCGCCACCATCGAGGGACGCATCAAGCGCGACCGTGCCCTCGCGCGTCTGATCGAGATCGCCACACAGGATAGCCCACAATCATCCGCGCCCTCTGAAACGGATGGCGAGGCAAGTGAAACTGCGGATGAGGCCGATGCCGAGACCAGCGCGACGATTGCCGCCGCCGTGGGCGAGACGCTGGCAACCGAAGAGATCGCCGAGATCGAAGCGGCTGCCACACCTGACGCCAGCGACGTGACACCCGATGCAGCGACACCCGATGCCGTGACAACCGATGCCGAGGCCAGCGCCCAGGCGACGAGTGAGTCTGAGGCGCAGGCTGAGACTGAAACCGGAACCAGCACGCACACAATGGGCGCCACTCAGGCGACAAGTCACGCGACAAGTCACGCGACAAGTCAGGCGGCGAGCGCCAAAGCTACTGGCGCTGCCACCGACGCGGCGGCGAACACAGAAGTACCAGAAACGGGGGCATAGGGAACGACCTTGCGGCCCAGCGGGCTATACTATACGGGCATTCTCATGGGAGCATTCTCAGAGGATGTTCCCCGATGGGCGCTTTCGGAAGCACACGATGGCTTCCGGCAGGCCCAGACGTTGCCGTATACTCACTTTATAGATAGGTGTAGACACGTATAGGCGTTATCAGCCAGAACGGTTTAACCGCGACAGGCAAAACAGGCGGACGACATGACCGTAATCACGGTCGTTCCGGCGGATGCACACAGGGGCAAACCGCCAGATAACGAGGGGATGGTAGCGCCGTGGCGAATTCGAAGGGGACACGCATGACGTACCGCTGCTCTTTCTGTGGCAAAAGCCAGGAGCAGGTGCTACGTTTGATCGCCGGACCAGGCAACGTCTACATCTGTGATGAGTGCGTTGACTTGTGTCGCGAGATTATCGAAGAGGAGCAATCGACCGCGAAACCACGTATTACCACCGGCAAGATTCCCACGCCACGCAAGATTTATGACCAACTCAACCAATATGTCATTGGGCAGGATCGCGCCAAGAAAACCCTCTCGGTTGCCGTCTATAACCACTACAAACGCATCAATTCGGGCATGCAGATTGATGATGTGGAACTGGGCAAGAGCAATATTCTACTGCTTGGTCCGACCGGCTGTGGCAAAACCCTGCTGGCGCAGACACTCGCCAAAATCCTCGACGTGCCCTTCTGCATCGCCGACGCCACCGCGCTCACCGAGGCAGGCTATGTCGGTGAGGATGTGGAGAATATCCTGCTGCGGCTGATCCAGATCGCTGACTTCGATGTCGCGCGCGCCGAGCGCGGCATCGTCTACGTTGACGAGATCGACAAGATCGCCCGCAAGGCCGACAATCCCTCGATCACCCGCGATGTGTCGGGCGAGGGTGTGCAGCAGGCGCTCCTCAAAATCATCGAGGGGACGATTGCCAATGTGCCGCCGCAGGGTGGCCGCAAGCATCCCCACCAGGACTTCATCCAGATCAACACGCAGAACATCCTGTTCATCTGTGGCGGCGCGTTCGAAGGGCTTGACAAGATCGTCGAGCAGCGGCTGGGCAGCCACAAGCTGATGGGCTTCAAGGCGTCGCCCGAAGAGACGCTGGAGATGAGCAACTCGGCGCTGGCGCAACTCAACCCCGATGACCTGCTCAAGTTCGGCCTGATCCCGGAGTTCGTAGGCCGCCTGCCCGTCAGTGTCTCACTGGATAACCTTGATCACGACGCGCTGATCCGCATTCTGACGGAGCCGAAGAATGCCATTGTCAAGCAGTACCAGAAGCTGATGAGCCTCGACCGCGTGGAGTTGCAATTCACACCTGAGGCGCTCGAGGCAGCGGCGGACCTGGCGCTGAAGCAGAAGACGGGCGCCCGCGGCCTGCGCACGATCATCGAAGCATCGCTGCTGGATGTGATGTTCGATACGCCCTCGCGCAATGACATCAAGCGAGTGACGGTTGACGCCGAGACCATCCGCCAGCACGCGCCCGCGCAGTTGCTCACCCGGCAAGGCGCCAGTGACGCACATGACGCACATGCGGTGGACCTCGAACTGGAGAACGAGTCGGCGTGAGTGCGGCGACACCAATTGGCGCCGATTGACCAGCTATCCAGCTAGCGTATTCCAGCTATTCTGTGGCGACTCCCCGGCATGCTCATGGCATGATATGGGGGGTCGCTGGCCAATTTGGGCCAGTGTGGCCACTATCTTATGCTGACCTATCGCATGGTGGCGCGTTGTAGACCATAAGGGCGCCTGGACCTCACCCCTAACCCCCTCTCCTCGCAGGAGAGGGGGGACAAGAACGTAGTCGATGTTCTGGCTCCTCCCCCTTCGCAGGGGAGAGGTTGGGAGAGAGTTCCGCGCTTCATCCCAGTCCCGGCAGAGGATTGATCAGGGAACTGGTCGGCGCGGCGCAACATCTGCGCACATAGCATGCGGATGTCTTGACGATACAATCAGGACGCCTGCCGCAAATCGGCTGACGCACAGAGCAACAAACAATGCGACAAACAACTGGCATTCCATGCGCTGCATGACGTGTCGGCGAGATACAACGGTGAGACGCACCGTACAACATCCAGACAGAGCGAGACATGCGGCGGCGCCTGCCATACTGTTGATGGCATACCGGCGCTGCCCATGACCATCGTGGCAATCAAGGCAATCAAGGCAATCAGTGGCATACAGAATGGCGTGGTGTGATGGAAAATACAACTGAGAGTGCACAGCACGGGGAAGACATCGAGAACGCTGTCGAGAACGAGCAGCAAACGGTCTCCGAGCAGCACCAGGTATATCCCCTGGTGCTGCTGAAGGGAACGGTGATCTTCCCCCGCACGCGCATGACGCTGAGTATCGGTCGGGAAAAGTCGCTGCTGGCGGTCAAAGAAGCCAACTCCGCTGACGGCGGCGCCGCAGGCGCGAAGCGTTTCGTCGCCACCTCGCAACGCCAGATCGAGACGGATGCGCCCGGACCGGCTGAGGTCTACGACGTGGCGACACTGGTAGAGATCAAGCAATATGAGGCGCAGGGCGACGACACCGTGCAGGTGACGGTGGAGGGCGTACAGCGCGTGCGCATCATCACGTGGGCCGAGAGTGAGCCGTTCCCGCGCGGCGTGTGTGAGTCGCTCGCCGAGACAAGTGGCGAGAGTGGCGCCGACACCGCGCAGATCGAGCAGGCGGGTCGCGCGTTGATGCGCCACGCGCAGGCGCTCTTCGAGAAGTTGATGCAACTCAGCCGGCGCTTCACCCCCGAAGAGGCGGTGGCTATCCTGGAGTTGCGCACACCGGCGCGGCTGGCCGATGCGCTGGCAACGCAGACGATTACCGAGTATACCCAGCAGCAAGACCTGCTCGAAACGCTCGACCCATTGGCGCGGCTCGAAAAAGTCTGCGTCTCACTGGGCAATGAGATTGAAATCCTCGAACTGGAAAACAAGATTCGTCTCAAGGTGCGCCAGCAGGTGGACAAGAACCAGCGCGAATACTATCTCAAGGAGCAATTGCGCGCCATTCAGGAAGAGTTGGGCAACGACCAGGCCAGCGAGATGCGCGACCTGCGCGAGAAGGTGGCGGCGAAGGGGCTGCCCGACGACGCGCTGGCGAAGGTCAACAAAGAGCTTGACCGGCTCGAACGCATGCCACCGCACGCAGCGGAGTTGGTGGTGCTGCGCAACTACATAGACTGGGTGCTGGCGCTGCCCTGGCAGGAGCGCACCGAAGATCGGCTGGATATGGCCTACGCGCAGAAGGTACTCGACGACGAACACTTCGGGCTTGAGAAGGTCAAGGAGCGCATCATCGAGTTCCTAGCCGTGCGCCAGTTGCGCATGATGCAGGCGCGACGTGAGATCGAGACGTCTGGCGTTGCCGCCAACCCCAATGCCTACAAGGGACCGATCCTCTGCCTGATCGGCCCGCCAGGGGTGGGCAAAACTTCGCTTGGCCGCTCGATCGCGCATGCGCTGGGGCGCAAGTTTGTGCGTATCTCGCTGGGCGGCGTGCATGACGAGGCCGAGATACGCGGCCACCGGCGCACCTATGTGGGCGCGCTGCCGGGACGCATCTTGCAGGGTATGAAAACGGCAGGCGTGGTCAATCCGGTCTTTTTGCTGGATGAGATTGACAAGCTGGCATCGGACTATCGCGGCGACCCCTCAGCGGCGCTGCTCGAAGTGCTGGACCCAGAGCAGAACAATACCTTCACCGATCACTATCTCGAGATGCCCTACGATCTCTCGGAGGTGTTCTTCCTCTGCACCGGCAATGCCCGCTACCAGATTCCACGCGCGCTGGCCGACCGTATGGACATCATCGAGCTACCCGGCTACACCGAGGAGGAGAAGATCGCCATCGGTCGCAGCTTCGTGATGCCCAAGGTGCTGCGCGAGAACGGCCTTTCCAGCCAGCAGGTGCAGGCCCCACAGACGGCGATGCGCTTCCTGGTCAACAGGTATACCCGCGAGGCGGGCGTGCGCAATCTCGAACGGCAACTGACGCAGATCTGCCGCAAGGCGGCGCTGCGCATCGTGCAGAAGCCCGACACACGCATCCGCCTGACGGAGCGGACCATCGAGCAGTATCTTGGCATTCCGCGCTACTCGCCGGATAAGGCGCCTGAACGCGGCCAGATCGGCGTGGCGACTGGGCTGGCATGGACCGCCAACGGTGGCGCGCTGCTGCCCGTGGAGGTGGTGACGATGGTAGGCAAGGGCAGCCTGATGATCACCGGACAGCTTGGCGATGTGATGCAGGAGTCGGCCCGCGCTGCGCTCTCCTACATCCGCTCACGCGCCGACGACCTGGACCTGCCCGAAGAGTTCCCCGGCGCGCTCGATATTCACATCCACCTGCCAGAGGGCGCAGTGCCGAAGGATGGCCCATCAGCGGGCATCACAATGGCGACGGCGATCATCTCGGCGCTGACCCGCCGCCCGGTGCGCAGCGATCTTGCCATGACCGGCGAGATCACATTGCGCGGACGGGTGCTGCCCATCGGTGGGCTGAAAGAGAAGACACTGGCGGCGCATCGGGTCGGCATTCGTCACTTGCTGGTTCCGGCGGAAAATGAAAAGGACCTGGCGGAGATTCCGCCCAAGATTCGCGCTGAGATGACCATCACGCTTGTCGAGACGATGGATCAGGTGCTCCCGCTGGCATTGCTGGCCGCCGACGCCGAGGAGGGCCAGGCGCCGGAGGGCGAAGAGCAGGAGCCAATCGCCAAAGTGGCGCAGTCGGCCACATCGGCGTCAGTGACAGATGCGTCGGATGGCATCACCGATGGCCTGGTGGACGCTGAACCAACACCGCCCGCGCCCAGCCGCTATCCGGCGGTGGCTGAGGACTCCAGCGACGAGACGCTGCCCCCGCCCCTGCCGGAGACACCCACAGCACATGATCAGTTGTGAGTGAGCGACGCGGCGCCATGAGTTAGTGGCGATAGAAGCGACGAGGCGGATTGGGATGTATTCCCGGTCCGCCTCGTCGTCTCGTGCGCGCGGCAGTATGCGCTGGCCTGTTACCACAAAATATGCCTGGCGTCTTCATTGTACGCTAATTGTACTCTATATGCTCTATACGCTGAGGAACTCTGTTTGTGACATGCCTCTCAGAAAAAAGAGCAGGACCACGTCTCAACT
>JBDTAI010000447.1:0-3979 GCA_039924685.1 Ktedonobacterales bacterium | reverse complement strand
CACCTGCTGGCCGACGATGCGTTCGTAGAGTGTGTTGAGCTGCTGCTCATTGGTGAAGTAGAGCGTCAGCGAGCCTTTGCCCTTCACGGTGCGTTGCAGGCGCGCCTTCATCTCGATGGCGCGGGTAAACTCCTCTTCGAGGATGCGCGTCTCATAGCTCTGGGGTCGCGCCGCCGCGCCGCCACGCCGGTCGGGCGTCAGCCGCAGCGACGCCTCATTGTAGCGCCGCGCAAGCTCCTCTGCGCCGCGCACGCTGATGCGCTGGGCGATGATCTGCTTGGTCAGCGCCACCCGTTCGGCGTCGCCATTCACCTGCAACACGGCGCGAGCATGACCCTCGGTGAAGACTTTGGACATCGTGATCAGCGCTTCGCGCACCTCGGATGGCAGTTGCAACAGGCGCACTGTGTTGGCGATGGTGGCGCGGTTGCGTCCGATGCGCTCGGCCACCTGCTCCTGGGTGAGATGATACTCCTCCATCAGCATCACATAGCCCTGCGCCTCTTCAAGCGCGTTGAGGTCGGCGCGTTGCAGGTTCTCGACCAGCGCCATCTCCAGCATCAGTTGCGGCGTCGCCTCGCGGATCACCACCGGCACACGCTCAAGTCCGACCAGCCGCGCGGCCCGCCAGCGGCGCTCACCGGCGATCAGTTGGTACAGCGCGGCGCCATCTTCGTCCACCGTATCGGGCGTCAGCGCCACCAGCAGCGGCTGCAACAGGCCATATTGCTGGATCGAGGTCGCCAGTTCCAGCAGTTGATCGTCGTCGCCCAGTGGCGCGCGCGGCTGCTGCGGGTTGGGCGCGATGGCGTCAATTGGGACTTCGAAGAGCGCCGAGTTGGAAAGGCCGGTATCCATCGGCATTTCGTCGGCGACGGGTGTGGCGCCGGGGATCAGGGCGTCAAGGCCGCGCCCCAGGCCGAATCGCTGCTTAGGCATGGGTGGCCTCCGCTGTTCCTAATGCGTCGGCGCGGGCAATCACCTCTTCGGCAAGCTGCTTATAGGCGAGGGCGCCGGGCGAACGCGCATCATGTTCGAGAATCGTAAGTCCATAGCTGGGCGCCTCCGAGAGCCGGACATTGCGCGGAATCAGCGTCTGGAACTTTTCTTTGGGGAAGTGCTGGCTGATCTCGTCCACCACCTCGGCGGCCAGCCGCGTGCGTGGATCATACATCGTCAGCACCACGCCGAAGAGCGCGACCTGTGGGTTGAGCCTATCGCGCACCAGGCGGATGGTGTTGAGCAACTGCTGCATGCCCTCCAACGCGAAATATTCGCACTGAAGTGGCAGCAGCACGCCATCAGCGCTGGTGAGCGCATTGACGGTGAGCAGGCCGAGCGAGGGTGGGCAGTCGATCAGCACGAAATCGTAGCTGCTACGCGCGGCGCCGATGATGCGTTTGAGGCGGTACTCGCGCTGATCGAGGTAGACCAGTTCGATGTCGGCGGCGTAGAGGTCCACTTTGGCAGGCAAGAGCGAGAGGTTGGGGCGCAGGTCGCGCTTGACCACATCGTCGAAGGTGACATCGTCGCTCACCAGCAGTTCGTAGATCGAGGCGCCGACGCGGTGAGAGTCTACCCCCAGGCCCGTCGTGGTATTGGATTGCGGGTCGAGGTCAATGACAAGCACACGGCGACCGGCGTTGGCGAGGCAGGCGGCGAGGTTGATCGTCGTCGTCGTCTTGCCGACGCCCCCTTTTTGATTGGCTATCGCAAAAACGCGCGTTTCCGGCATGGCTGCCTGCCCCCTTTGTCTCGGTGAGTCTCGCAAGTGACGCTTGCAATGGCTTGCTGTTAGAGATACTGTGCCATTGTATCGTATGCCAACGGCGCCCACAAGCACAGACCGCCCGTTCGGGTTAGTACTATTCGGTACATGAGAGACGACGATGGACGACGAAGATGAAAGGTTTGCAATTTTCGTCATAGCGCAAGTTGGCGCTTGACAAGCCATTGTTGAGCTTGTATACTCGCGCTACACCAGCGGGTTTCGATGTCTGCTGATGAATGGAAAGTGTAGAAGGGATGCGGCATGCTAACGTCACAACGTCACAACGTCACAACGTCTCGCCATTAGACTCGCGCTTGCCCTGTTCGTCATTTCAGGATCGTTGCTTGCCAGTGGATGGTTGAGCGGCCCGCTTTCATTCACTATCCCCACGGCGCACGCCGCCTGCACAGACTGCACTGGCACATGGTATGGCGCGCTGAGCAACTACATGAATTGGTCCATAGATAACGGTATATGGCCGCAAACCTCACAAAATGCCTGTGGTGTCGAGAACGCCATCGCCCTCGTCAATTACGACGACCTCAACAATGGGCAATCGGTGACATTCCCTAACTCCAGCAGCCAGGGCAATGTTGAGAAGGCCAACCAGACAAGTGGCTCCAGCCAATGGGGGCATGCGCCATCGAATTCATGGGCTGGCATCACGAACATTGCGCATGATACTGGCACAGATCCCCGTTCGATTGCCTACATGGCATGGAACTACTCGCTTCCCAACCGCTTTTTCCATGATTATATCTATAATCGCTGGCAGGAAGGGCTAAACGTCGGCAAGACCTTCAATCAGTCAGACGTGGTGACGCGGGCGACGACGATCATGGCTCGCGCACTGGAGCAGTACACTGAGCCAGTCAGTGCGACCATCAACGGTGGATTGCACTCCGTCATAGTTAGTGGTGTGTGGTCAGCGAATGATCCGCAAGCCAGCTATTGGGGAGCCATTCAAGGTCTGGTCTACCGCGACCCTGAAGGCGATGCTTTCAACACCAGCCGCCAGGAAATCGAGTTCTCTACATGGGTGAACGGCGGATACTGGAGCTTCAATACAACGTATTCGCTCTGGTCGCTTGGCTATGGCGACCTGAACAGCCTCTACGATTACAAGAACACCAACGATCCAGAACCAATGGTCGGCCCATATACTCCCCCCACAAGGTGGATATCATTGGTTTAACGGCCTAACCTGGATTCAACGCGACAACAACTACACCAATGGCCAATATAGTCCCGACTGGGCGTATAACGCTTTCACAGGGCAGAAAATGACCAGTTGGAACTAACGAATCTCGCTTTGTTTCCCCAGAAAGTGGCTCATGCCTTCTGTCAGATCCATTGAGCCACAGATAGCCAACACAACGAAGATGGAGAGGGTACGACGATGGCGCATATGCGACGCACCGAACAAAGGCACAGGATTCGCAGCATGGCACTTGGTGACTTGGCAAAAAGGCACAGTGGCAACCTGGCGTTTGTCCTGCTTGTCGCGGCGGTGGTCTTTACGTTTGGCGCAATAGCAATTGCAGGCCACAATTTCACCTCGCTCACCGGGTCTGGCATAGGACCAACGGGCAATCCGCCAACGACTGCGAACAGCAAGGCTGACGCGCAGAGCAGTTGTGGTGTTCCGCGTGTGGCCGGTTCCTGCAAGGTGGGGCAGCCACAGTGGATTACGCTGCGCTCACAAGCGCCAGCAGACATCATCGCGGCGGCGCGACAGAGTACCCTCTTCAGGGTAGACCGCTCAGGCAATGGTGACTACGTGAAAGACCTGTCGCACCTCGGCTCGCCAAAGCTGGTGCTGGCGCTCCGCACTGGCGGATGGACGGCCACGACGATGCCCGATTTCTACATTCTGCCCGTTTCGGGCCCGACCGGCGCCACGATTGCCGCCGCTGAACTGGCGCTCAATCCGACGCACACAGCAATTCAGGTAATCGCCATCGTCACCTACACGAAGGCGTTGCCCCATGATACTATCGGGCGCATGAGCATGCGCCAGTCACTCGCCGCCATCTCGGCGCAACGGCATGTGGCGCTCCGCGCCAGCGCCCAGCCGCACCTGGTGTACTTTCCAGTGAATACCGTCAGCCAGCAAACGGGCAAGATCATCTGGCTGGCGGGTGGTGAGTATCCCGCTGACCCTATCTGGATGATCCCTGGCGCGGATGGTAAGACCTATGTGGTGGG
>JBDTAI010000446.1:0-14018 GCA_039924685.1 Ktedonobacterales bacterium | reverse complement strand
GCATGTCGTCTTCCGCGCCCCGCTGCACACCCCCGAAGTGGGGGCAGCCATTCTGGGCCAGCGCCGCCTCGATGACGGCGATCATGGATCATGGACGCTTGGCACAGGTCGCCGCACGATCCGTCGCAGCCTGACGATCAGCGCAACGCCGATCGCTACATTCGCCCATCCCACCGCCGATGACGGCGCCACCCCGGCGCCTGGCATCTGACCGACATCCAGGGGGACCAGCTCGCCCGCTCGTCGCGGAGCGCGTGTGACGCTCCACGCGCATCCCTGTCGTCGTCGCCGTGCGGCTGTTGTGCTGTGATCTACCGACGAGGAGCGGCCATGCTCTTTGCACCACCAACTGGGCGTTTGCCGTTACGATAGGCGTCGAGTGTGCCAGGAAGAGCGCGTTCGGCCTCAACTTCGAGGCGCTTCTCGTTTTTCCACAGCAGAATCAAGCCGACGAGAATGATGATGGCAGCGCCAACGCCGAGAACGATGCCAACCGGCCCGGTGAAGCGGTGAATGTTGTTGCCTAGCGCATAGGCTCCGATGCCGTAGATCGCTGCCCAGAGGATGCCGCCCGCCACATTGAACACCAGAAAGCGCGACCAGCGCATGCCGTTGACGCCAGCCAGGAATGCCGCCCAGGCGCGAAGAACGGAGACAAAACGGCCAAAGAAAACCACCTTGCCGCCATGCGTCATGAAGAGATACTGGCCGAGCTTGAGCTTGCCCTCATCCAGCCGAATGTAGCGCCCATAGCGGCGCAAGAGGCGATAGCCGCCCTCGCGGCCCACAACGTACCCAATGTTATCACCAAGAATCGCACCCGCCGCCGCTGCTGCAACGACCAGCACGATCGTCAGGTGATGGGTCGAACCGGCGTAGATGCCCGCTGCGATGAGGATTGTCTCGCCGGGGAAGGGAATGCCGGTGCTCTCAATCAGCACAAAGACAAGCACCACCCAGTACCCATACATCGCAAGCAGGTGGCTGATATTGAAAGCAATGTGCGGCATACCCACTCCTCGAATGCGTCACGGTGAACGTCTGAAGTCGTTGCCGTGTGATACACACTGTGATGCACAATGGGCGCCAGAAAGTGATCTGGTCACTCGCCTCATTCACCGCAACTTTCTCGACACCCATACAACTGAAATACGTCTCCATCAACTGTGCAAGGCAGTTAGTTTCCGCTTCTGTCGTGGCACGACGAATGGCAGTACCAAATCCCCAGCCGCTTGACGCGCGCGCTGTTTCAGGCAACATACGTTCCACTCACTGTACTCCCTTCGCACGGCGATGGGACCGGAGAAGACCAAGACCAGTGTGAGGATACGCGCTCCATGTCGTCATTCATCCAACTGCTCCTGCGCGACAATTGGCAGGCATTTGAAGCTACCAACCAACGAGCTGGCCATCAGTTGCTGCTCGACCCCCTCATGATTTTCGGCGCACAGGACCTCATCCTGCTTGCGCCACTGTTGCTGCTGGCGCTGTGGATAGCGGCGGCGCGCTGGTCAGTGCTGGGCCGCAACCATGCCACAGCGACATCTGATCGCGAGCGTCGCTGGCTGGATGATGACCGGCGGCTCGCGCAACAGGTGGCGCTGCTGGGCTGCGTGGGCATCATCTTCGCCCTGGCGCTGAATGTGCTGCTGGGCCATCTGGTGATTGAACCACGTCCGTTCATCTCGCACCCTGCACTGGACCATCAATTGATTCCACATGCTGTTGACAACTCATTCCCCAGTGACCATGAAGCGATTATTGCAGCGGTCACAACCGCATTAGGTCTGTATCTGCTGTTCATGATCAAGGCGGCTGTGCAGATCGGCGCAGCAGCGACCCGCACGATGCGTCTATCGCTTGAGGTGCGGCGGCGATTCATCCTGATCCGGCATGGCGAGGCGGAGGGCAACCGCGATCTGCGCTACCTGGGCGCCAGCGAGGCAAGCGATATGAATGCTTGTGAGACGATCATGATATGATGGGAAAGCCAGAGGCATGCTGGTATCGGGTCTACCATCGTCGACTGTGGCGCGACAGTAGCAGTAGTAGGGAACGAGCGCCGCAGTGTGGCAGGATGAGGAGCGTATGGCGCAGGAGACAGCAAACAGGCAGGTGACACAAGCACAGACAATGCAGCCGATACGGCGAGCCGGAACACGCGGTGGCGCACTAATCGTCGGCGCCTCCAGCGGGATTGGCGCGGCGCTGGCGCAGACGCTCGCGGCGCTGGGCTATACGCTGGCGCTGGTGGCCCGTCGCGCTGATGTTCTCACCACCCTCTGCGACACGCTCAACGGCCAGTACACTGGCGCCACACCCATCGCCCGCGCCTATCCGCATGATGTGCGCGACTACGACGCCGCGCCTGATCTCTTCACGCGCATATGCGACGAACTGGCGCCGGAAGGTCTGCGACTGGTGGTCTATGTAGCGGGCGTGATGCCACGTGGCGAGAACGAGTCCTCCTGGACCTTCGCGGAGGAGCGCGACACCGTCGAGACCAACCTGATCGGCGCGATCCGCTGGCTCGATCTGGCGGCGGATACCTTCACTCAGGCCGGACGCGGCGCCATCGTCGGTGTCTCGTCGGTGGCAGGTGAGCGCGGACGGCGTGGCAACAGTGTCTATATGGCGAGCAAGGCGGGTCTGAGCGTCTATCTGGAATCACTGCGTTACCGGCTGCATGGGTCGGGCGTGCGCGTGGTGACGGTGAAGCCTGGCTACGTGGCGACGCCGCTGGTGGCGGGGCTGGCGCTGCCGAAGCCGCTGGTCGTCTCAGCGGAGACCGTGGCGCGGCGCATCGCGCAGGTGGCCGAGCGGGGGCCGCAGGTGGTCTACATTCCCGGCTGGTGGTGGGCAATCATGGCGGGCGTGCGGTCGCTGCCTGCCTTCGCCATGACACGCCTGCCCATCTGAGGATGACGCCACATATGCCGAATGCGCCTGATCTGTCCCAAACTGATACACCAAACTGATACACCATCGGAAACCTCACACCCATGACGACATCCAGGAATGCTTCTCCAACAACAACGCATATCAGCGGATCGCTCGAAACGCTGAGCGGCTGGGGCATGCGCGCTACTGCCCGCTGCCGAGTGGCGCGTCCGGTCAGCAGCGACGAACTGGCGACAGTCCTCGCTGAAGCGCGGGCGGCGGGAATGCCGGTTGGCCTGCGCGGCGCAGGATACAGCTATGGCGACGCGGCGCTGATTCAGGCTGGCGTGGCGCTTGACTGCTCATGGCTCAATCATGTGCTGGTGTGGGATGCGGCGACTGGCGTGATCACCGTCGAGCCGGGTGTGACGATTGCCCAGCTCTGGCGTCACACGCTGCCCGATGGCTGGCGACCCACTATTGTGCCGGGGACCAGCGCCGTCACGGTTGGTGGCGCGGCCTCGACCAACATCCACGGCAAGAACAACTGGCGCATCGGCTGCTTCGGTGACCACATCCTGTCCTTCGAATTGCTGCTGCCTTCTGGCGAAATGCTCACCTGTTCACGCCACGAACACGCCGACCTCTTCCACGTGGCAATTGGTGGGATGGGTCTCTTCGGCGCCTTCACCTCGCTGACGCTACAAACGTATCGTGTGGCGTCGGGGCTGGTGGCGGCGCGACAAACGGCGCATCCCTCGCTCGATGCGCTGCTGGCGGCGCACGATGCGGCTGCCACCGATGGCTGGGCCGACGACCTCGTGACCTGGGTGGATACGGGCGCACAGGGATCCAGCCTGGGACGCGGCCTGCTGAAAGCCACCCGCGATCTTGCGCCGGGTGAAGATGCACAGCCTGATCTCACGCGCTCGGTGGCCTGGCAAGAACGGGCAAGCCTGCCGATCCGGCTGGCGCACCGTGCGCCCCGTCTGGTTCCCTGGCTGGCGCGACCGCTTTCCTTGCCGCTGGGTGTGGCGTTCGCCAATCGCGCACAGTGGCTCAATGGCAGCCGATCCGGCGCTGAGCATGAGGCACGCATCCCCTTCACGGCGGCCAACTTCCCGCTCGACGCCATCCCCAACTGGCGCGACGCCTACCGTCCTGGCGGGCTGATGCAGCATCAGAGTTTCGTGCCACAGGAGGAGGCGCGGCGTGTGTTCCGCCTCTTGCTCGAACGTTCACATCAGGCGGGAATCGTTCCCTCGTTTGCTGTGCTGAAGAAGCAGCGCACCAGCGACTTTCTACTGAACTATCTTGTGGATGGCTACTCGCTGGCGCTGGATTATCCTGTGCGCCGCAGCAACGCCGCGCAGGTGGCCGCGCTGCTGGGCGAACTGAACGACATCGTGGCGGATGCCGGTGGTCGCGTCTACTTCGCCAAAGACAACACGCTCACCTCCGCGCAGGCAGAGCGCATGTACGGCCCCGCGACGCTGGCCCGCTTCCATGCCCTCAAAGCGCAGGTTGATCCCGATGGACTGCTGCAAACGGAGCTTTATCGGCGGGTATTGGCGCCGGGGTTATGAGCGCATGGCGGCTCCCCCCTGCTTGCTAGCGCAAGCGCCTCCTGGCGGCATTGTATCATGACTGGGCAGACTGCTGATTATAGTGTTTGATGTGGCAAACCATAGAGCAGCGCCAGGATCGCCAGCGCCCAGAGCGCCACACAGATCAGGATTTGCCGGTCGCGCCAGAGCACCTCGTCGGGACGGTCGCCGATGTTGTGGGTATACATCAAATAGAGGTAGCGGAAGACACCAAAGAGCGCAAAGGGAACCGTGAGCATCAGGTCGTGGTTGGCGTTCTCGCCCTGGAATGTGTAAAGGCTATAGGAGATCAGCGCGCAGGTGACAGTGATCGTGACGAGTTGATCGAGCAGCGCCTGATTGTAGGCGCCCAGATTTTCGCGGTGGCTGGCGGCGTCCCCATTCAACGTCAGCAGCTCGGCGCGACGTTTGCCCAGCGCCAGAAACAGCGCCAGGAAGATCGCGCAGAGATAGAACCACGGCGAGATCGGCGCCGGAACAGCCAGCGCCCCCACAAATGCGCGCAACACAAACCCCAGCGCGATGATAAAGACATCCCACAGCGCCAGCCGCTTGAGCGCCAGCGAATAGGCGATATTCATGCCGACGTAGGCCACCAGCCCACCCGCAAGCAGCAACGGACTCCCGCCCCAGAGCGCAAAGGGATCGCCCGTTGCGCGCGCCAGCAGCATCACCAGCCATGTCGTGAGCGCAGCGGAGACCAGCAGCGCGAGCACGGCGGTTGCGAGCGCTATACGCGGCGAAAGCGCGCCGGAAGCCAGCGGACGCAGCCGCTTGCGTGGATGCAGACGGTCGCGGTCACGGTCCACCAGATCGTTGAAGATGTAGACGGCGCTAGAGGCCAGCGCGAACGCGGCGAAGGCCAGCAATACCCGTTCGACCGCCGCGCCATCGGTGAGCCGTCGCGCAAACACCAACGCCAGCAGCACAAGGCCGTTCTTCGTCCACTGGCGCGGACGCAATGCGGCGAAGGCATGGGGTAGTTGTGCGCGCAGCGTCTGGCGCGGCTCAGGCTCATACGCCGTTACCGGCTCAAGCCCTTCACTATGCTTGACCTGCTTGACCTGCTTGACCTGCTTGACCTCGTTGATCTCTGTGCGCGCCATTGCTACCGCTCGCTCTCGTTGCGCTGCGCGCATACACTTCGCATACACAGCCACTTCAGGTGGTACGCTGTACTACGGCGCAATACTTCGTGCATTGTATGACGACAGGAGACAATTGAGAAGGAAGATTGAGACGTATGTATGGCCAGTATGTATGGGTCTGCTCTTGAATGGTACGAGCAGATAGGCAATTGTGCGTCTCTGGGCGCTTTGTGATGACGCTTTGTGATGATGATCACACCATGTGACGCTTGACACCTGATCCCGCTACCCGATATGATAGGCTCGCAGTGCGCATCCTCTGCGTTTGCTTCCCACATGGTTGAAGTACTCGTTGTAGGTCGCTTGTTGACGCATGCAAGAGAGTACGTAGTCAGTGGGTCGTCCGATGTCGGATATCCACACAAGAGGAGTTATCATACATGCAGAATTCCTATCCCAATCAAGCCTACCAGCCGACGGTGAGCGCGCCGAAAGACTGGCTGACAACACTGTTGCTGTCAATCTTCCTCGGCTATTTGGGGATTCATCGCTTCTATGTTGGCAAAACCGGCACTGGCATCGCAATGCTGCTGACGTTCGGTGGGTGTGGCATCTGGACGCTCGTTGACTTCATTATGATCCTGACGGGCAGCTTCACCGACGCTCAGGGTCGCCCGCTGGTGCGCAAGTAAGAAGTACGTATAAGTAGCACACTGGTCCTCACTCCCAACCCCGTCTATCGGCTACGCCTGCTCCGTGCGCTCTGGCGCACTTCTCACGGCGTTCGCGTAGGCGCCTCCTCGCTTGAAGAGGGGTCGGGGGTGGACGCCATTGAGCAACGACACAGCCAACCTCGCGGAGGGCCGGATATGCGACGCGATCTGCTGAGTGAACGGTTCCGCGCGTTGGCAATGGTGGGCGCGCATCTGGTTGTGCCGCTGGGTATAGTGTTGATCCCCACGGCGTGGCTCGAAGCGACGCCCCCATTGTGTCTTTCGCGATTGATTTTGCGGCGGCGCTGCCCCGGTTGCGGCATGACACGCGCCGTCTCCGCCGTCTGTCATCTCGATGCCGGGCGCGCTTGGCGGCACAACCCTCTGGTAGTGATCGTGCTGCCGCTGCTGGCCTGGGCATGGCTGCAATCGCTGACGCAGGCAAGTGCGCGGGCGGCGCTTCACCTGGGTTGGCGCCACCCCGCTTGAGCAAACACATCCCACTAATGGTTGAAGACAACCTGCGCGCCGATGGCGGCGACCAGAATCAGAACGATGATCACGACGATGATCGCGGTGATCAGATAGTTGGGACCACCGCCCGACACGTTGGGCAGCGCAGGTACAGGTAGAGCGCCCTGACCGCTGGGATCGCCTGATGGCGCCGGCGTGGTCGTCTGGCCGATCGGGAAAGGATTGCCCGACTGCGGCAGGTTGAGTGTGCCGTTGTTGTCAATCGTCGCCAGACGGCTGATGAAGTCGTTGAATCCCTGTTGCGGAGCATTGCCGGTCAGGCGCTGATAGGTTTCGCCAAGCGTGGCGCCACCAGTGGTGACGATGCGCTGCCAGTCGTAGCCAAGCTGGCTATGCAGGTAGTAGAGGAAGAGCGGGCCGCAGCCGTTGCTATCCTCATCCTGATCGGTGGCGCTATTGCTGGCCACATAGTCGGCGTGGCCGTCGCTCCACCATTTCTGCCCTGTCTGCATCTGCAACTGGCCGATGGCCGACGACCGTTCGGCGGCCAGCACCCGCGAAAGCGCCTCGCCGTTGGTTTGCCCACAGGCCCAGCCGTTGTTGATCGCCGCCTGGAAGACCTCGATCAACTCCGCCACCCAGAAGCCCTGCGCCGCCTGTGCGGCTGGCTCGATGTAGATGTCGGTGGCGTTGCAGCCGAAGTGGTAGGCGCCACCCGCCTGACCATCCATCAAGACCTGCAACGGTAATGCGGTGCGCGGCGTTGTCTGGTCGTCGCCCTGCTGACCCTGCGGCAGATC
The DNA here is from genome assembly GCA_039924685.1 of Ktedonobacterales bacterium. Lineage (GTDB taxonomy): Bacteria > Chloroflexota > Ktedonobacteria > Ktedonobacterales > JADMIN01 > JBDTAI01. The sequence goes on along the minus strand of JBDTAI010000446.1, from coordinate 6,456 downwards.
GAGTCCGCCGAACCACTGCTGGGTCGCCGTGTAGTCTGCCTCGGCGGTCTGGAGCACCGCCTGCGCCGACTGATCGCCCTGCGGTGTGCCATCGGTGTAGACGATCACATGCGCCGTCTGGCCAACCTCAGCCTCACCGCGGAATTGCTGGCGGCTGCGCGGCAGTGTGATCGCCTCATAGGCGATGGAACCACGTCCGCTAAAGGCCAGTACATGTGGACGTGGGCCGATAGAGAGTTGTTGCGCTGCGTGGGAACTTTCAGGCGCTGTCATGGGCATCTCCTCCAATTGTCGCAATGGTTGTTTCACCTGTCCGGCATCGCTCCCAGTGAGCGATGCTGCGGTGGCAGATGAGGGGAACGGTGTAGACGCTGTAGATGTGGCGGCGGCAGGTATGGCAAATGTGGTGAACGCCACCTCTGGCAGCAACAGAGATTGCATGGCATGTGGCCGGGAATACATCGCCCAGAGCGTGTGGAAATAGGCTGTGTAGGCGGCAGCGACGGCAGGCGACTGGATCGCCAGCAGGTTTTCGTCGTTGGCCTCGGCGTTCTCCGAGAAGTTATAGCTGCCGGTGAAGACCAGGCGATCATCCACGACGATCACTTTGTTGTGCATGAAGTCCTGCTCGTGGGCCGGACTGAAGGCATGGGTGGGCGCGGCGACGAAGCGCGAGTCTTTGGTGAACCAGAAACGCGCTTCATCCTGACTGGTATAGCGCAACACATCGCGCATGCCGTTGGGGTCATAGACACCGCGAATGTCGAACTGCGGCTCGTTCGCATAGGGCGCCAGCGCATCCAGCACGCCGGGATCGCTGATCAGGAAGGCGAACACTCGCACACGCTTCGCCTGTTTGAGCGCGGCAACCAGCGCGTTCTCGATGCCCTCGCTGGCGGCGGGCGCAAAGAATGGTGTGATGCTGGTGGCGCCGAGCGTGACGGGCGCCCCACCGTGTGGTGACTGCTTTGTCGCGCCAGTCAGCAGTCCCTCGAAGACGGCGGTATAGCTGGCGGCGAACTGGGGCGATTCAATGGCGAGACAGTTGTTATCCTGCAACTCCAGGCCACCGACCGTGAAGTTGGCCGAGCCGGTCCAGAGTGAGCGCCCGTCGCGCACGAGAAACTTGTCGTGCATCAGGTGACGCCCGCGCTCATGCACTGCTGTGGCGTACTGCGCCAATCCGGCGGCTTCGATGGCCTGCTGCGTGCCGTCTGGCTTGGGGTCGGCGCTCAGTCCACCGCTATGCTGTGCGCCACCATCAAAGGCGATGCGCAGCCGTTTGCCACGCTGCGCCACCTGGATCAGCGCCTGAAGAATGGCGGGATGGCGCAGGTCATAGATCGCACAATCAAGCGACTCCTGTGTGGCGGCGATGAACGTGGTAAGCCGGGATACGAGATGCGCGTCAACTCCGGCGCGCTTTGACTGAAAGTACGCCGTCAGCCCATCCACAGCAAACGTCGCCGGCGCGTCAGTTGCTGCTGGGGCTGCCGATAGCGATGAATGTGTGGAAAATGCCAGGGGATCGTCCGTCATGTGGCGCCTCCAATACTTCCATTGGCGTCGCTTTCAGGCGCATCAGACGATAGGCAGATAATGGAGTGCGTGATCGCCTTTGGGCTACGTCGTATTTCATGAGATGATAACCTGCCCCTGCACAGGCAACGAGGCGCTCGATGCTGCCATCACGCCGCCCGGCAAAGTCCGCACAATGCTAGCATGCGGGGGACCATCTTGTCAACAACAGCGGATGTAAGATGAAGGGATTCACATAATCGCTGCCCGTGATTGTGTCATTCGTGTGCCATTGTTGTGAGCCGGGCGAGTAGAAATGCGCGATGAGCAGGGGCGAGGCGCATGGCAGGTAGCGTCTCGGCGTTCACCAGAGGCTCCAGGCGGCGTGTCTCAGCCCAGGCGAAGCTGTGTTGTTCGGGCGTGATCAGGCCAACTGCCAGCGCAACGTCGAGTTCGTCGGCGTCAAGAATCCCGAGCGCGCCACCAGGAGTTTTCACAATATCAAGATACAGGTCGTCGTACCAGGGGATACCATCGGCGCCAAGCCCATGCGCCTGGCAGATGTCCACGTAGTATTGGCTGACGTGACCGTCGGCGTCGAACATGGTGGTGAGAACGTAGGGCTCGTCGTCGGGAAAGTGTTGCAGCCAGGTGTGGCCCACATCCGCGATGCAGATATGCGCGCCCGCGCACTCCACCCACAGCGGACCAATGGCGGTGTTTAGCGCATCTATCGCATACAGCGAGACGGCGCCGCGAAATGCCACCGTCTCGAGCCGCTCACTGATGAATCGCTGCCTCGTAATACGCGCCCACGCCCGCCGGGCCGCCCACTTGCGCTTCACACGACTCTCCCGTTCTTCAGATTGGACGCAGTGTACCACCCATCGCCGCGCGGCGCAGGCGATCCTCCAGGGCGAGGGCGAGACCGTGACGCCCGAATGTATGCGCCAATAGCAGGTCACAGGAGCCGTCATCGAGTGCGCGCAGGGCAGCATAGAGGCGGCGGGTGATCTGCGCCAGATCGTCTGCTGGCCCCAGGCGCTCCACTCGCGCCCCCAATGCGTCGAGCGCAGGCGCCTCTTCATCGCACAGCAGCGCGCCCACCCGCTGGCCCTCGTCCAGCGCCCGCTGCGCCTCGGCCACCACTGCGGCCAGCCCAGCGTCGCCAGTCGCATCGAAGACGATCAGTGGCGTGCGTGGCGCATAGTGGCGGGCAAGTTGGCCCGGCGCCCGCGCGATCTCATCATCCGTGGGAGCCGATTGATGTGGCGCTTCAGGTGTTGACCGCTTCAGTGGCTCCTGTATATCGGGCAGCAGCGCGCGTAGAGCTTCGAGCGTGACACCGCCGGGGCGCAGGATGCGCGGCGGATTGACGGTGAGGTCGAGCACGGTGGATTCGACGCCGACAGCGCAGGGACCGCCATCCAGCACACAATCAATACGGCCATCCAGGTCGGTCAGCACATGCGCGGCGGTAGTGGGGCTGGTGTGCATGAAGCGATTGGCGCTCGGCGCGGCGATGGGTCTGCCCGCCGCCTTGATCAGCGCCAGCGCCACCGGATGATCCGGCAAACGCACGCCAACCGTTGCGCCGCCAGCCGCCACGATGGATGGGATGTTTGCGCTACGCGGCAGCACCAGCGTCAATGGTCCCGGCCAGCAGCGTTCGGCCAGCCGCCGCGCCTGCGGCGAGATGTCGGATGCCACACGGTCGAGCCAGGTGATGTCGGCGATGTGGACGATCAGCGGATCGCTGTAGGGACGCGCTTTGGCGGCAAAGATGCTCGCCACGGCGTCGGCATTGGAGGCGTCGGCGCCCAGGCCATAGACCGTCTCGGTGGGGAAGGCGACCAACCGCCCGTCACGCAGCAGATCAGCCGCCTGCGCGATGGCGTGCCGGGCTGCCTGCGGGTGCGCGTGGAGATCGGCGTGTAGCAGCAGCGTGTGGTGGGTAGCGTCTGCCCCCTCCTGCTCACTCAACCCGTCAGGCATAGCCTATCCTTCCCAGCAATCCGTTAAAAAGCGCGCCCCTCAGCAATATCGCGGCAGATACGAGACAGGCTGTTCTTCTTGCCCCCCTCGCTCGTTAGATGTAAGTGACGCACTAGATGTGATGGTGTGTGATGTTGGCAGTATAGCCCACAATCCACGCATCCACTGCTTCACCTTGGTTCCGATGGGATGTCAGGTGTGTTGGCGCAAGCAGTGAGCCAACCGCTTGCGAGCGGCATGGCGCTAACAGCGCGGGCCGTTGCCTTTTGCGGCCGGTGGGTGTATCATAATGCGCGACGCCTGGCGGTCAGGAGCAGTTGCGCTGATCGCGTGACTGCCGTTTGACTGGGGTGGAATGTGGGTAGGGGATTTATGGGTGCAACTCGAAGGCGAGGGGGAGATCGTTGACCAAGCAACTCCGCCTGGCGTCCGCAGTATTGACAGATGTGGGGCGCAAACGCGAACGCAATCAGGACAATGTTACACAGTACATCCCGCCTGAGCGCGACGTATTTGATGACAAGGGCGCCCTGTTCATCGTCTGTGACGGCATGGGCGGGCATGCCGCTGGTGAAGTGGCGGCGGAGCTTGGCGTCGGTACGATCAGCGAGGTCTACTACGCCTCGCGCGGCGAGGATGTCATCAGTTCGGTCGCGCATGCCGTCAAAGCGGCTAATGAGGCGATCTATGCCCGCGCCAGTCAGAATCCCGAAATGGCGGGCATGGGGACTACCTGTGTCACGCTGATCGTGTCGGGTGGCCGCGCCTACATCGTCAATATTGGCGATAGTCGCGCCTATCTGATCCGCGACGGCAAGATGCGGCAGGTGACACAGGACCACTCCTGGGTGGCCGAGCAGGTGCGGATGGGGCTGCTGACCGAGGAACAGGCGCGTGTACATGCCCACCGCAACGTGATCACCCGCAGCCTCGGCACACAGCCAACCATCACCGCCGATCTCTTCGTCGAGACGCTGCACGATGGCGACCGCATCCTCATTTGCAGCGACGGCCTGCATGGCTATGTGGATGAGGCAGCGATTGAGCGCGAAGTGCTCTCCCCTGTGACGCCCGATGTGGCGACACGCGATCTGATTGACATGGCCAACGCCAATGGTGGCCCCGATAACATCAGCGCCATCGTGGTAGACATCCTCGAAGCGCCCGAAGTAGCCGGGCCAGTGCCGCTGCCGCCGACGGTGGATAATCCCATCGAAGAGGGAACGACACAGCCGCTGCCCGCCATTCCCGACAAAGCGAAGATTGCCACCAGGACAGCGGCCAAGAGCGCGCCTGCCGCCATCGCAGCCAGCAAGCCCACCGCGCGGCGCAAACGGCGCGCTGGTCCACTGCTGGTCGCCATTCGCATCGTCGAGGTGGCCGCGCTGTTGGTGATCGCTGTCGGCATCTGGTATGTCGGCTTCGGACCCTATGCCCAGCAGCGTAACGCCACCACGCAGACACAGACCGACATCAGCCGTGTGCAAACGGCGGTGCAGCAGGCCAACCAGCAAGACCCCGCGACGGCCCTGAAAACGCTCGCCATCGCCCGCCTGCAAGTGATCGGCGACCTGAATAACCCCAATCTGGATGCGGCGACGCGCCAGCAGGCGCAAACTGCGCTCACCCAGCTTCAGCCCGCCGTGCAAAATACCGTGCGTCGCTACAACGCCGCCGCGCTGATCCAACCGGTTACGGTGACACAGGCGGTCATCTATCCGCTGGCCAACTGCCTCACGCCCGGCTCGACAACGCCCAGCGCCCTCACCAGCGTCTCGGCGCTCGCGCCTGTGGCGCAGCCCGCGCCCAAAGCCGGAACCGCCGGGACACAGATGCTCTACGCACTCAGTGGTGGCAGTCTCTATGAAACACTGACGCCGCTGGGGATGGATGGCAATCCGGGTCAGGGTGACGCCACCTGTGAACAGGTCGTGCTCAAGGGTGTCACGGTGATCGGGCTTACCAGCGTCGGCAATACCGTGTATGCGCTGGGCCAGGATGCCGACGGCAAATACGCTGTCTACGCCGTGCAGCCACAGGGCTTCAACAAAGACGGCTCAGTCAACGCCAAGATCAGCGTGCGTGTGAGCCTGCCGACGACGGGCGAGACGCCGACCGCGCTGACGGTGGCCGGAAACAACACCTATGTAGGCTTCACTGGTGGTGTAGCCACCCCGACCGGCCTGTGGTTCTTCAATGGCAAGGGCAATACACCAGCGCTGACGATTGCGCTGCCTAGCAAGCCTGCTACACTGGGGGTAGGCGGCGCAACGATCTATCTGCTGCTGAGTGATGGGAGTGTCGGCCAGCTCGACGCGCAGAATATCTACCTGCCACTGTCGGTGGTGGCGGCGCCGCCCGCGCTGACCACTGATCCCTCGATCTACTCGGTCTCCACGCCGGTGCCGACGCCTGCGCTGACGCCTACTGGCGCTGACGCCGCGACACCGACGGCTACATCAACGCCCGCGCCGACAGATACCACTGGCGCTGGCACGCCCACGCCCACACCGATCCCGACGCAGCCACCGATCAGCATAGTGGGGACGCTCTTCGCTTCGGGCGCAACCCTGGCGATTGATCCAACGACGCCGACCAATGTGCTGATCGGTGACGGCGCGCTCAGTCGCGTGGTGCGGCTGGTCGCCAGCGCCAGTGGACCTGGGCTGGGACTGAACGCGCAGTATGTCTATGGACCGCCGCTCGACCATGCCAGCGGGCTTGCCCTGGCGGCGGGCAAAGTGATGATGTCGGCCACCGGCCCAACTGCCACGCCTGGAACAACCACTACCATACCGATCCTCAACGCCTACGTCTGGAGCAACGGCGATCTGGTGACGTTCCCGATTCCTGAGCCAGCCGCAGGCGCGTAACCTCACGCTGACCTGCGCCTATGGTAGAATAAGAGCGACCTTGTCCGGCGGCGCCGACGCCGACCTGTGT
>JBDTAI010000445.1:0-14182 GCA_039924685.1 Ktedonobacterales bacterium | reverse complement strand
AGACATTGTCTTATCGAGGTGCGACGATAGTGCGATGATGCCCACAACGCTAGTCAAACGCTAGTCATTGGGGCGTACAATGGCTAGTAGAGATAGCGCAGAGCCACAGCGAGCGCGAACAACCTGGCGCCAGGTGTTGAAGTTCAGGCGTTGAAGTTATTGAGCAGGAGGAGTTGAGGCATGCGGCTTGACGAGACACGGAAGACTGGCGAGACCCAAGCGGCGCCATCCGCTCCAGTTGAGCGATCGGGGTCGTCGTCACGTTCCGACGCCGTCACAGGCGCAGCTCATTCCACGCAGGCGCGCGCACGCAAGGCAGGCGCACGCAAGGCAGGCGCACGCGGCGCCAGCGGGAAGGCGCGTTACCGTAACACAGGCAACACAGGCGCGAACCCGGGCGTGCGCGATACCCGCATCTGGCGCAGCAGCCGCAGCGGCATGTTCTCGGCGGCGCGGCTCGCAGTCAAACGGCTCACCAATGGGCGCGCATTGTTGCTGGCGGTGGCGCTTGGCATGCTCGTCGCCGACGCGCTGATCTGCACAGTGCCGCTCTATAACGCCCTGATCTCCGATGTGCAGTTCCAGCACATACTCAGCGCCGGGGATGCGTCGGCGCGCAACCTTGAAGCGCAAACTACCAGCATACATGTCTCGACAGCGACACGCGCTACCGCAAATGCTGAAGTGACGAGCCTGGGCAAGCAATATCTCAGTAGTTTTACCGCTGCCACCCCCACCTACTACACTAGCGCTGATACGTTTCTGCTCTCGCGCATCGGCAAGGTGACGTATGATCCCACAGCGCCAAATCCGCCCGAAGCGAATCCGCTTGCCCTCGATTATGCCAGCGCAGGACCTCACATGACGGTGATCGCTGGCAGATTCCCGCAAGCGACCTCCGCTGGCGCACTGTTGCCAGAGGCGATGATCACGCAACAGATGGCGACCAGGGAACACATAGGCGTCGGCGACGAATTGACGCTAGCCCAGTTTGGCGCGCACCAGGATCAACTCACAGCACGTATCGTCGGCGTCTTCACGCCCCGCGACCCGAATGACAACTATTGGAACGGCCTGAACTTCGACATCACTAACGGTGTTAACAGCTCCAAACCGTACCCGGTGCTGCTCTCGTTCTCGGCGTTCTTCAGCGTTTTCGGCGGCTTCAATGGTGTGAGCATGACCCAGCATTGGGTCTACTACACACAGCCACAACGCATCAACGCTGGCAACCTGAATACCGTCCTCGATCAGGTTGGCCAGTTCCGTTCGCGTGTCAATGGCGATCTGCTTTCCACCGACAACATCGCCAATGCGCTTGTCAACACACAACTCGATCAAACGATCAACAATCTCAATGGCCAGCAAAGCCTGATCGCCTTACCACTTTATGTAGTGGTGGCCCAGGTTGTCGGCCTGGCGCTGCTCTTCGTCGCCGCGATGGCCAGCCTGCTGATTGACGGGCAGGCAGGCGAGATTGCCACCCTCAAGAGTCGTGGCGCCAGCGGCGCGCAGATTCTCGGCATCTTCACCACACAAGGCTTGTTGCTTGGTATTCTGGCGGCGCTACTCAGTCCTTTTATCGCGGCATTGCTGAGCCTTGCGCTTGTGCATTTCTTCGTGCCACCGAGCGTCTTCACCGGGCTTGATGTGAACGGCGCTTACTTCGCCCAACTCGCCAGCCCACAGGCAGTCGCTTTGCCCGCCATCCTGGGCGCCCTGCTCGGTGTGGGCGCCGTGATCGCTTCGGCCTGGCAGAGCGCGCGGCGCGATGTGCTGGCCTTCCGCCGTGAGCAGGGGCGTTCCACCCAACAGCCCTTCTGGCAACGCTACTACCTTGATTTGGCGCTGGTCGCCCTCTGCATCATCGGCTATCTGGAATTGGGACAGTTCGGCTCCGCAAGCGTGCGCGTGCAGTTGGGCGGCTCTGCCAGTCCGTTGCTGCTGATCACTCCCGCGCTGCTGCTGCTGGCGGGGGCGCTGGTGACACTGCGCCTCGTGCCGCTGGGCGCCCGACTGGGTGAATCGCTGGCGGCGCGCGGACGTGGCCTCGTGGCCATGCTTTCACTCTCGCAGGTGGAACGTTCACCAGGTCGCTATACCCGCATGACACTGCTGCTGACACTGGCGGTCGGCCTGGGCCTGTTCGCGTTGAGCTTCAGCACATCGCTGACACAGAACATTCATGACCAGGCCGCCTATACCGTCGGCGCCAATATACGCCTGACACAAAACTTCCCTGAAGGTGGCCAGCAAGGGCCGAAGATCGCCGCGCAACTGGCGAAACTACCAGGGGTAACAGCTGTAGCGCCAGTCTATCGCACGCAGGCCGTGACGACATCCGATCAAGGTGGCGCCCAACTCACAATCATGGCAGTCGATCCGACGAAATTCGCCTCGGTGGTCGAACCTGTCGCATGGCGCTCGGATTACGCCAGCGGCGCGTCGCTCTCCAGCCTGATGCAGCAGATGCGCGCCCATCAGGCCGATGCGTCGCTCGCAGGTTCGCCAGGCGCGCCGATGTGGGCGCTGGTCAGCCAGTCGTTCGCCACGCAATACAACCTGACGCCAGGCAAGCATTTCGAGATTCTCTTGACCGATGACGGCTATGCAGGCACAAGCTGTGTGGTCGGCGCCATCGTACAAGACTTCCCAACGCTCTATCCGGCAGAGTTGACCGCTGGCTTTGTGGTGGTCTCGCTGCCCGATTATCTCAACACCGTCTCCAACAATGCGCCGTCGGGTAGCAGTCTGGTCGGACCCAACGAGTTCTGGCTGCGCACCAACGGCAACGCAGCACAGGAGCAGACTACGCTCGATTCCGTGCAGGCGAACGACGATCTGGATGTGAAGAAGATCGCCACGCTCAGTTTGCGTCAGCAGTTGAGCCAGGCGGAGTCCAATCCGGTCAACTCCGGCTTGCGCGGCCTCCTGATCGTCGGCGCGATCATGGCGGCGGCGCTGGCCATCATCGGCAGCATCGTGCAAACGCTGCTGGCGGCTGGGCAACGCTCCACACAATTTGCCGTCCTGCGTACACTGGGTGTCGCTAGTGGCGAGTTGACACGCCTCCTGTTGGGCGAACAACTGGTGGTCTATATCTTCGGACTGGTAGCGGGCACGGCGCTCGGCGTTTTGCTGACGACGGCAACCTTGCCATTCTTGCAGTTTAGCGATCAGGCGGTCAATCCAGCGCAGTTAGGTGTGCCGCCCTATACGCTCGTCTTCAATTGGCCGGGCGCGGCGATCTTCTATCTGGCGCTGCTCGCCGCCTTTGTGGTGGCGCTGGCCATCGCAGCGCGCTACGCCGCCACCATCGGGCTTGGCAAGGCGCTACGACTGGGCGAAGACTAAGCGAACGAAAAACGACGCAGCGACGCGATAGCCTGTGACAACAGTGGATAACGGCAGAAGAGAACAGCAGACGGGAGCAGATGACGAGTATGGCTGAAGCCCTGGTTGAGAGCCATAATCTGGTGAAAATCTATAAAGCGGCGGACCTGGAGGTCGTGGCGCTGCAAGGGCTGGACCTGCGGGTGCCGCGTGGCGAGATGCTAGCGCTCGTCGGCCCGTCAGGAGCCGGCAAGAGCACACTGCTCAACATCCTGGGCGGGTTGGATACGCCGAGCGCCGGACGCTGCGAGGTAGCCGGTGTGGACCTGACACGCCTGAGCAGCCGGGATCGCCTACTCTACCGCCGACGCATTGTTGGACATGTGTGGCAGCAGACCAGTCGCAACCTGCTGAACGATCTCAGCCTGCTCGATAACGTCACGACACCGATGTTTCTGGCAGGCTATCCGGCGTCGAAGAGGCGTAAGCGCGCCCAGATGTTGCTTGAACTGGTGGGGCTGGGGCCGCGCATGAGCTACCGACCGGAGCGGCTCTCTGGTGGCGAACAGCAACGGGGCGCGCTGGCAGTTGCGCTGGCCAATGAACCGCCGCTGTTGCTGGCCGACGAGCCAACCGGCGAGCTAGACAACGCCACGGCCACCGACGTGCTGAAGCTCTTGCGGCAACTCAACGCCGAACTGGGGCTTACCACCATCGTCGTCACCCATGATACGCAGGTCGCCGAGGCGATGGACCGCTCAGTCGCGATCCGCGACGGGCGCACCAGCACCGAAATGGTGCATGATGAGGAGTCCGAGGAAACCGTAATCATAGACAATGTCGGGCGGCTCCAGATTCCGCGCCCACTGCTCGAAGCCATCTCCTTTGCGGGACGTGCGCGTGTCCATCTGGCCGACGACCACCTGGAACTCTGGCCAGCGGGAACCGCTCCCAATGGCGCAAACGGCGCGCATCCAACTGAGTGACGCCCACAAACATAGCCCACAAACATAGCCCACAAACATAGCCCACACAGCAGGCAAACACGCTGGGAGATGGACCAACACCGGGCGTCTTCGCCCGCAAAGAAACATGAGGGGTTGACGCGCCAGCGTGCGCTGTGTATTGTTGGGATGAAGCCTGTCTTGACGCGCATGTACACCATTGGCCCGACACCGGTTGATCGGCTGTACAATCCAGCGTCGTTCGAGATGGCTCACTGCTACCATCATCCAGACACCTTCTCCCATCTGCTTCTGAAAGCTGGCGTGCATGATCCGCATGATCCGTGGTTTCCGTTCATCGTTCCTGCTTGCGCTCTGCGCACTGCTCATAACGCTTGCCGCCTGTGGCGCCAACACCGATACGTTCCCCGCAGGCGCTGCGCATCCAACGCCTGTCACCACCACCTATCGCAATTGCCCTCCGCAGGGGTCGGCGGGCGATCCCACGCTCAACACCCGTGAAAACCGGGTTGATGATGCGTCGAGCAGCGCCTACAATCCCGTCGCGCTGGATACGCTGATCGGCCTGCCGTATCCTGGCCAGGTAGCAGGACGCGCGCGCACCAGTTGGCCCAGCGAATCCGCCAAAAAGGTAGCGCAGGATGAGGGAGTGGCCATCCAGACCAGCGGCTATGTCGTCGCCATTCGCTACGTTGGGCCAGAGCCGGTCAACTGCAACTCCGCCGACACCGCCAACTACTATCTGTGGATCTCCGACAACGCCTCCGATCCACCTGCATTGGCGATGGTGGTCGTGCTCACGCCGCGCATCCTCGCACAACGCCCCGGCTGGACCCAGGCGACCATCCGCAGCCTTGCCGGACGCTTTGTGCAGGTGAGTGGCTGGCTTCTCTTCAACAACCAGCCGCCATCCCAGCTTGGCCTGAGCCGCGCCACACCCTGGGAACTGCATCCCGTGCTTCACCTCGCCGTTGACGAACAGAGTCAATGGCACAACATTGACCAGAAACCGCTGTAACAGCCCATTCAGTCGCGCAGCGGCCATACCGCTGCTAGACAGGCTTGCAGGCGAACGCCATCAGGTGATGAGGAGCAGATTTTGACAGAAACACATGTGTCAGGGCAGCAGGACGTGACACATCAGTCGGCTGCTCCTCCACTCACGCTGGCTCCAACAGCAACCCAACCGCGCCTCTTCAATCGCGGCGTCTGGCGTGATGCGGCGTTGCTCTGGCTGGGGCAACACATCCTCTTTCTTGTCGTCACCTATTTAGGGCGCCCGCTTGCAGGTTTGCCATCCTTCAGCAACCAGGCGATCCCGTGGTCCACCTTCTTCACGCCGTGGCTGGGCTGGGATGTCGGCTTCTATGCACAGATCGCCCGCGACGGCTACTCGTGGTCCCTCAGTCCCGCCTTCTTCCCACTGCTTCCACTGCTAGAGCGCGTGGTTGGACCACTCACCGGCGGCGACTATGCAGTGGCGGGCGCTGTGATCGCCAATATCTGCGGCTTTGGCGTGCTGGCGCTCATGCGGCTGCTGGCGGAGCGCGAGCTGGGGCTGGCGGCGGCGCGCCGGGCCACCCTCTACCTCGCAGTCTTCCCCACCGCCTTCTATCTGGCGACGGGCTATGCGGAGTCGCTGCTCTTGCTGCTGACGCTGGGATCATTCCTGGCCATGCGGCGCGAACGTTGGCTGCTGGCAGGTGCTCTGGCGGCGCTGGCGACACTTGCGCGCCCAACCGGCATCGCATTGGTGGCGGCGCTGGTGGTAGAGATTGGCTGCGTGGTGTATCGCAAATATCAACAGGGAGAGCGGCTGCATATCGGCGAGGGCGCGCGGATGCTGGCGGCGCTGGCGGCGGCGCCGGTTGCGCTTGGCGGCTTTGTGCTGTATCTCTACACCATCTTCCACTCATTCGGAGCCATCTCGCATGCGCAAGCCGCCTGGGGCCGCAGTCTGACGGTTCCTTTCCTGGGCTTCCTGCGCGATGGCGGCGCGCTGCTGGAACACGGCCTTGACCCCAACTTTTACCAGGCGCACATCTTGCTGGATGTCGCCTTCAGCGCGGCATGGATTGCGCTCAGTGTGGCAATGTGGCGGCGTTTGCCGTGGCCCTACCTCGCCTATGCGTGGCTGGTGGCGCTGATCGCCTTCGCCACGCCCGCGCACAACTGGCAGGGACTTTTCTCAAACATGCGTTTTATGCTGGTAGTATTCCCGATCTTTTTCCTGCTGGGCCGATGGGGGCGCCAAGCCTGGGTGGATCGGCTCATACTCGGCTCGTTACTGCCGCTGCTTGCACTGCTGACACTGCTCTTCATTCTGCGGCGCTGGGTGGCATGAAGTCCCAGTCGTCGGCTTCGTCGTCGGGTTTTTGGCGCGCGCCTGTCTCGCCCAGCAGCGCGCGACGCAACCCGGCGGGCACTGGTGTGGCACGTTCGGTGGTGGGGTCCATCGCCACAATCGTCATGTGCCCCTCGGCCAGCCAGTCGCGGGATCGTTCGCGCGCCTCCACCGGCGCCGATACACCGCGCACAGCATCCTCCCCGGCTGATTCCGGCGACGCAGGGAGTGCCAGGAACGCTACAGTCCACGAGCTTACGCCCACATGCTCCACACGCGCTGTGATGTCGAGAAGATCATCATAGAAGATGGCCCCCTTGAAATCGCACGAGAGCCGCACACGCGGAAAAGCCAGTTCGCGCAATGTCGTCGCATACGGGAAGCCAATCGAGCGCATCAGCGCATGTTCCGCGACCTCCATATAGCGAAACATCGCTGTATAGTGAATGCGCTGGCTGCTATCCACATCGGCGAACGGCACGCGCACGCGCACAGACACATCAGACATGACGCTCACCACCTTTGCTGTTGTTCCATTCGCTACAAAGGAAGATTACCACACATCCCGCCATGAACTCCTATGCGCTTGCGACGAAATGCGTAGCTGGCGCGTACAATACTGGTAAGGCGACTGCTGAGGCGGCGGAAGAAACTGTGAGCCAGTACCTTGACAGTGGCTTCGCGCAGGCGCTACACTTGCGCCGCAAGACCGCGCGAGGGCCAGCCCTATCGCTCGCCCACGCTTCAGGCAGTGTCGCGCCACGTCAACGTTCATACGCTTGTTTGAGCGTTCTTCACAAGGCTGCGCCAGGCGGCGGCGTTGTTGAAGCAAGAAGGAACGCATCGAAATTATGAACATGGGCATCACCATTCGCCGGCTGACCAACGTTTTCATCGCGCTGCTGTTGATCATCAGTGGTGTTGCGGCCTACGTGCAGATCAGCGATCAGGCGTTCTTCAACGGACCACCGCTATCCACCGGCCCATACAATGCAATTGGCCAATGCCCGCCCTATAACGCGCCGATTCGCGGCACGATCTATGACCGCAATGGCCTGAAGCTGGCGTGGTCAGTCCCAGACTCCCAGGCGTTCTGCGGCTACAAGCGTATGTATGCCGACCCAACGCTGGCGCCACTGCTCGGCTACTTCAGCTATACGTATGGCACAGCGGGCATCGAGGCGACCTACGACGATCAACTCTCCGGCTTGCAGCACGGCGTCACCATCCAGAATGTGGCGCAAAAGCTGTTGCACCGGCCACAGTACGGCGAAGACATCTATCTGACGATTGACGAGCGCCTGCAACAGTACGCCAACCAGGTGTATGATCAGAAGGCGCTGCATTACACGGGCTTCTGCCAGCCAGCAGGAACGAACCCGCCTGGCGGCCTGATCGTCGAGAATCCCAACAACGGCGAGATTCTGGCGATGGTGAGCCGCCCTTACTATGATCCCAACCGCGTCGCCGCCGGTGACACCAAATATTTCCAGTCGCTCCAGGCCGACCCGAACGCGCCGCTGACCAACCATACCACGCAGATCACCTACGTGCCGGGGTCTGGCTTCAAGACGCTGACACTGCTGGCGGCGCTCGATAGCGGCAAGGTCGCGCTCGACAAGCAGTACGACCAGAATACTGCTATCTACTTCACCGTCAATGGTGAACATATCAACTGGATTGACAAGCTGAATGGCCAGTGGTCAGCGTTACAATTCCCCATCACCCTGCAAGACGCCTTCGCCTACAGTGACAACAGCGTGTTTGCCCGTGAGGCGGTGGGTGTTGGAGCCGATCAGTGGCTCAGTTATGCGCGCAAGTTTGGCATCAGCACGCCCGGCCAGGGTATGCCAGATACAAAGGCCGTCCCGTTCGACGGGCTACAAACGCAGAGCACAGCTTTCAGCGCGAACACCAATGGCAAGCCGACCGACTTCAACGATAATCTGCTGGCCGAGAGTGGTTTCGGGCAGGGGCAATTGCAGATCACGCTGCTGACGATGACGGAGATGACCAGCGCCATCGCCGCCAACGGCCTACTCTATGAACCGCATGTCGCCTGGAAGATAGTGCCGCATGGCACAGCAGCCAGCGACATTCTGCCCACGGCTCCCACGATCTATGGCGGCGGCCCGGTGATCCGCCCTGAGACGGCGACGGCAATTCGCAAGGCGATGTGGGCAGTAACAAGCTATGGCACGGCGAACACCATCAACGATCCCACTACCGGCCAGCACCTGAGCCAGACGGGCGTGTTCGAGGGCGGCAAAACCGGCACAGGCGAGACTGGCATCGGCGCCAGCGCAAACGCCACTGGCGGCAAGATTCAGGGGTGGTGGAACTCACTGGCGCCCGACGATCAGGCGCCTGGGGGAGCTGCCGCGAAGTATGTTATCGAGATCACCAAAGAGGATGTTAGCTCCGACTATGACAACGACGGCGCCTGCCAGGTCTTTGTCGCCGACCATACCTATCAGTACGCCATGCAACACAACATTGGCTATTGATACGCATAACACGCTTGCTTCGCAACGCCCGTAAGCAAGCGTTTCGCCCGAATGGATACGGCGCCTCAACCGGGCACTGGTTCGTGCTGGCTGGCTCGTGGCATAGGACCAAGGCTCATCACGCTGCGGCAAGATCGTATGACCCGATCACGTTGCCAAAGAACATGCAAGCCTGGACACGCCCATTCTGTACGCCAATTCTATGCGTCGTGACAGGCGGGGGGCGTCGCGCGTTCTAAGCAAGTGAGGAGTGGCGCCGCGGCATCAAATCGCCAGCAATACGCGAAAATATGCCATGAGCAAAGCGTACCTTTGCCTGAAAGTGGGGGATAGGCGCCCATTCTCAGCATGGCATGCTATACTACGCCACTGTGGGGGGACGCTATCTGACGCCATCCATCGTGTCCCATAGGTGATTGCTGGGCGCCTGCGGTAGTTGTAGGTGAGGAGGAGCTATGGTCGGGTTGCAGGGCCGCGTCTTCGACGGCTATCGGCTGACCGAGCAGATCGGCGGTGGCGGCATAGCAGAGGTGTATCGCGCCCAGCCAACCACTGCTGGTGGACGCGAGGCGGTAGTCAAGGTCGTCCACCCAGAGTTTGCGCGGCAACCTGGCTTCATCCCCAACTTCCGCCACATCGTGCAGATGACCGGCAAGCTCACCAGCCATCCCCACATCCTCCCATTGCTGGCGCACGGCGAAGACAGCGGCTACCTCTACTTCATCACGCCCTATGTCAAAGATGGCACACTGCGCGACTGGCTGGCGCGTGGCGGACGGCTGAATGCAGGCGATGTGGCGCCATTCTTCCGCCAGCTGGGCGACGCGCTCGGTTACGTGCACAGCATGGGCGTCGTTCACGGCAACCTCAAGCCCAACAACATCTATCTTTTCGAGGGTCGCCATGTGCTGCTTGGCGACTTTGGCCTGCTCTGGGACATCCGCCAACTTGACATGAACCATTCTGGCTCGGGCGCCGAGGTGGTGGAATATCTGGCGCCCGAAGCCTTCAGCGGCCAGGTGACGCAACTGAGCGACATCTATAGCCTGGGCGCCGTCCTCTTCGCCACACTGACCGGTCATGCGCCATTCCGTGGCGCGCGCCCCGCCGATGTCTTCGCTGCCCACACCACGCTGCCCACGCCAAGTCTCGCCCAGGCCAACCCCAGCCTCGCGCCCGGCATCATGATGCTCGATAGCGTCATTCAGCGCGCGATGGCCAAACGCCCGGAGGACCGCTTCCCTTCGGCCACATTGCTGGCGCAGACGGTTGAAACTGTCGCCCAGCAGGCCCAACAAACTCAACACACTCAACAAGCCCAGCAGGCTCAACAACCCTCGTTCTGGGCCTCCCCTAACACGCAGTTTGGCGCTGGCGCCGGACCATTCTCCCTGCCGCCAGGCGGCATAAATGTGGAGATGGGTGGCGCTGGCGGCGCTGGTATGGCTGGTGGCATGATTGCAGGGATGGCTGGTATCGCTGGCGTGGCGGGTGGCGCAACCTCGCTGGCGCAGCTCAACCGCGCCAATCCGCCGTTCCCGCCGCTGCCCGGCGCAGTGGATGAACGCATGGATCAGGGGCGCTTCGACGCCGTGGGAAACGATCCTTCGGCGTCGCCGACGATGCGCATGCCAACCTCCGCCACGCCACGGGGGCAGGAGCAGCATATGGGGGCGCTCGGCTCGCCCAACTCGCCCAATATGTTGGGTTATATGGCTGGACCGGCAGCTTCGATTGACACCACCAATACGGTGCGCGGACCAGCCTTCCAGCCACCTGCCAATGTTGGCGCCCTGGGAGCCGCAGGCATGAACGGCGCTGGAACCGCATACGCCAACCCACTCAACCCACGCGCCGTCCCGCCCGCCAGTTCATCGAGTGGGAGCATGCAACGTGAGCGTGGTTTCCCCGGCCCCGATGAGAGCATTGGCGGCATCGAGGGCTTTGCGCCGCCAATGCTGCCCGTCATTCGCCCACCACAGGACGCGATATCAGCGCCACAGGGTCAGCGGATGTGGGACGAGGAGTGGAACGGCAACGGCGGCGGACGGAATGGAGACTGGGACGATCAGGGCGACCACACTCAGGATGAAAGCCACTGGGGCGCCGACAGTTCCTACACCAGCGAATATACTGGCTACTCTGGCGCCTACACCGCCGCAGGGCAACACGCCGCACGCGACGAGACCGGCTACCATGAAGGCATGGACGACCGACCATTCTCGGCGACCGCATTGGGGTTGCCACGGCTTACCAATCCGGCAATGGGCGATATGCCCCCATCCTGGCAGGAGTTGATTGCTGAGGAGGTCGCGCCAGGACCCCGCCAGTTCGTCTTCGATGATCATCGAGATCGCGGCGATCGCAGTGATCGCGCGCGCGGCCCGGCCAGCCAGGCGAGTAGCACGTTCGATGATAGCCAGATGTGGTCCGCCGCCAGCCTTGAGGCTGCTGGCGGGAGGGACTCATATAGTGCGTCGCGCCAGATGGGTAGCGCAGACCATGCTTCAGGCAATCTGGCGGATGATGGTCACTATCGTGCCCCTGCCGAGAGCGAACGCAAGCCGAAACGCAGGCGGCGCTGGATACCCGTTACGCTGGTGGCGCTGATCCTGCTGACGTTGGTGCAATTGCTGGCGCTGGCGGTCGTGCGGCCCGATCTCTGTGGCACGCATGTTTGCACGACAATTGCGCATACCGTGCATGGGGTGTTCCCTGGGTTGGGCGTCACAGGCGCCGCTACACCGGCGCCCTTCAGGGTGGCGCCCGGAAGTGGCAAAATTACCGTCGCTCAAGGGGGGATTGCAGTGGCGACTTTTGCGCTGGTCAACACGACTTCGCAGCCACTTTCCTGGCTGGCCAGTGCCTCGCAGCCCTGGCTGATTCCCGGTCCCGCCAGTGGATCACTTGGCGTCGGTAGCTCACTGCCACTCGTGCTCACGGCAAAGCCTACAACTGTCGCCCCCAACACCTATACCGCCCAATTGAAGGTGCAGGCAGGTGGCGTGACGCAGCTATTGCCCGTGACAGTCACGGTCATGGCGGGACCGAAACTGACGGTGACGCCGACGACACTCTCCTTCGCCAGTTGCGGCGTCGCCCAGAATATCACTGTGCAAAACAGTGGCGCGGGGACACTGACCTACGACGCTACACCGTCGCAGGCCAGCGCCGTGACACTTGGCTCTGCGAAGGGATCGCTGGCGGCAGGCGCGTCCGCTTCTATCGCTGTCGCGATGAACTGCTCGGCGTACTTCGGACACTATTCCGTCAGCATCACCAGCAACGGCGCCACTGGCGGCTCTGTGCAGGTTGCTTTACAATACACATGACATCATCATCGATCACCCACCGCGAGGAGCAGGCATGCGCTATATTGTCACGATTGCCGGGCAGCGACACACCATTGCGGTTGAGGAAGACGGCCATACGCGTCAGGCGCAGGTGGATGACCGCGAACTGACGGCTGATTGGCGTGCTGTCGGCGGTGCGACGCTACCGGTAGCAGAGGCCGAGGGTCCACGCGCTGGTCACTATAACCTGTTGATCGGCGACAACTCCTACGACATCTACGTGCGCAGCCTTCCCGTTGCAGCGGATGAGGACGCCAACGCAGCGCGCACATTCGAGGTGACGACTGGCGCCCAAACCTATACACTGACCTTGCAGGATGAACGCGCCCAGGCGTTGGCGAGTCTGGTGGGTGGGGCGCACATCTCAGGAGATGTCACGCTGCGGGCGCCAATGCCGGGCCTGGTTTCGAACGTGCTGCTGGCCGAGGGCGATCCGGTGGAGCGTGGACAAGCCATCGTCGTCCTCGAGGCGATGAAGATGGAGAACGACCTCAGCGCGCCACGCCCAGGTATTGTCAAGAGCATCCGCGTGGTGAAGGGGCAAACCGTCAATCAGGGCGACACGCTGGCCGTGGTAGGTGATCCAGCGGGCCAGCAACTGCCCACAGACGACGACGATACCAACGCCTAGTGGACGTAGCATACGCCAGACCTGCGTTTGATACGGAGTTAGCGGCGTACGGCGGTAAGAAGGCTACTACCCGTACCAGCAAAGTAGACCGCCAGCGTTGCATTCAAGATGAGGCTCGCCCAGGGACTCACGAACGCCAGAGCCAACGCCAGCACGTAGACGAGTGGCCCAAAGCGATACTGCCGAGTGGTCTTTGCAATCGCCTGGCGATCGGCGTTGGCGCGAATCAGGCGATTGTGGTGAATGGCGTACCACCAGACGGCTTGATAGAGTAGCGAGATGAGGGTGAAGATCGCGCTGTAGAATGCCATGATCCAGCGCCCATCAGGACTGTTGATATACTGTGCCAACAGCGAGGTGGGGAAGTCTACAAAGGTGATCACCATCAGCAGCAGCCCGTTGAGCAAGAGAAAGATGTTGTCAACGCGCATGATGACCTTGAAGAGATTGTGGTGGTTGATCCACATCACCAGAATCAGCAGAAAGCTGACAGCATACGCGGCGTAGGAGGTCCACTCGTGAGCGAGCGCCAGAAGTAGTCCGCCCGTGTTCTTTGTGGGTGGCTGGATGAAGAGCACAAGCAGCGTGATGGCGATGGCAAAGACGCCATCACTGAACGCCTCGACCCGCCCGGTATCCTTCTCCTCGGCGCCGTCATCCTCAGCCTGCCCAGTGGCGACGCGCTGCATGCTGTTCTGTAGCAAATCGTCGCTCTTTGGTATCTCCGACATTGCGGTTGCTCCCATTCCTCCACCTGTGACGCCGATATGACATCGCATCGGAGACACTGTAGCACGTTGGCGCACCAGACACATCCGCCGAAGGGGTAGAGGGAGATACCTATACAGCCAGGAAAGCCGCTTGACGCTTGAGGCCGCAGGGGGCTATACTACAGGGGCAGCGCCCCATCAACATACAGCACTGCCGACGTAGCTCAATGGCAGAGCAATGGTTTTGTAAACCATAGGTTAAGGGTTCGAGTCCCTTCGTCGGCTCCATACGAATTGAAAATTGCAGCAATGCGCAAGCACAACGACTATCGCACATAT